>NZ_CAWUDM010000002.1:0-115936 GCF_963920855.1 Nostoc sp. CCY0012
CTCCCCTGCTCCCATATCCACCCACCACAGGGGTGTGTCTTTGGAGAAGTATTGCTCGACTGTTGTGGCTAAATGGGCGAAATCTTGTTCTGGAAATAAATCCTGGTAAGTTCGTTGCATGAATTTTACCAGCAGCGATCGCTCTAGTGTTGAGCCGCGACGAATGTAATATCCAGGTAGCAGTTCCTCAGCCAAACTCAGGTTCTTTCACTCCTATGATTGTTGTGTCTCTCAGGACAGCAGAGAGAAAGATCCCATTGGAGGTTGCGAAAACGCAAATAATTCTGCTTCCCCATCGCCCCATCGCCCTATCTCCCCATTTTCTTCAATGGGTGCTGGTGCTGCCATATCGGAGGGGAGAAAAATCCGGGCGCTAACTGCTACTAAAGCAAATACAAATACTAATATTACAAGGAAGGGGAGAATGTACTGACGAAATATAGCCATAATTTTAATTGCCATCGGCTAGGATCTTTTTTAAGAACCCTAGCTGAAGATTTGTGAATTTTTCTTGACTTATTTTAGCGACTTTTGGGACATAGTTAACGTTGATCGCGTTCTAAGTCATCGAGTACTCGCTCGCAATACCAGTTTTCTGGCATCCCTGGATAGTTTTGCTGTGCCTGCTCAAGTAATCGCTCGGCTGCGGCGACATCTCCACCTAACTTAGCAATGAGTTTGTCTTTGAGATGGTTATCAGCTATTTGCTCGTTTACTGGCTCGAATCTTTCTTCTGGTACTACTGGCGCTGGTGATTGTTCTCTGCGTAACTGCCAAAATAAAACGTAATAAAGTGTACCAAAAATTAAAATGAGGCTAAATGTCCCTAAGAGAGTTAGGAGGTTAAACGAGAGAAACCCTAAAACTAACTGTGAGAGAACATAGCCGAGTAACAAGCCGGTGAGTAAGAGAATAAATGTGCCGACAATAATAACTACTTGGTTCCCCATAAATCCTCTTCATCTTCTTCTAGTCCTGGTCTGGATATTGCCACTGGTTTAGGATTCCAGGGGGCAAAGAATGGTAATAGGAGTAGTCCTGGGATAGCAGCAACCATACTGATAATGAAAAATAACGGCCAACCCGTGCTTTTTGCTAAAGAGCCAGCTGGCGCAACTAGAATATCACGACTGACAGCCATAAAACTGGAAAGTAACGCATACTGGGTGGCAGAAAAGCGCTGGTTACACATATTCATCAAAAAAGCCACAAAGGCGGCTGTTCCCAATCCACCACAAAAGTTTTCGATGTTGATGGTTAAGACTAGACCCTGGTAGTTTTGACCGGCTTGTGCCAGTAATAAATAAGCTAAGTTACTGACTGCTTGCAAACCACCAAATACCCAAAGTGAGCGATTAAGACCAATTTTACTTAAAATTGCGCCTCCGCACAAAGTCCCAATTATGGTGGCAATTAACCCCATACCACCTTGAATTGCCCCAATATCAGTTTGGGTAAATCCAGTTTGCAGTAAGAACGGTGTGGACATGTTGTTGACAAAGGAATCGCCCAGTTTGTAAAGGACGATGAATACCAAAATTAAAAAGGCTTGAACTACACCCTGGCGCTGGAAAAATTCCCCAAAAGGTAAAATGACCGCAGCAGCTAAAGATTCTGGTGGGGTGGTTTCTTTAGGTTCTGGTGCAAATAAGGTGGCAATAATCCCTATTACCATGCCGATGGCCATCAATAAGTAAACTGATGACCAAGAGATTCTATCAGCCAGAATTAATGCCAAAGACCCTGTAAGCAATAGTGCTACCCGATAACCTAAGACAAAAACGGCTGCACCTGCGCCTAATTCTAATTTTTCTAGAACATCAGTGCGGTAGGCATCAGCAGCAATATCTTGAGTGGCACTTAAAAAGGCGATCGCTACGGCGTTAATTGCTAAAAATTGTAGTGCTTGACTGGGTTTTTGTACAGCCATGAGAGCGATCGCTATCAATAACCCTATTTGAATGACAATTAACCAGCCGCGCCTTCTACCCAAAATCGGCACAGCGAATCTATCCAGCAAAGGCGACCAGAGAAATTTTAAGGAGTAGGGTAGACCTACCAAGCTAAATAACCCAATGGCTGTTAAATCCACGTTTTCTACGGTCATCCAAGCTTGCAAGGTTCGACTAGTTAAGAACAAAGGCAAACCCGATGAAAAACCGAGTAATAATAATGCTGCCATTTTCCGACTACCGAAAACTTGCAGCAGCGATCGCACTGGGTTCATTTTGTTAAAATTCCTCTCATATCAAAATTTGTTTAATTTAGGATATTTTCAATCCTCCAAGCTAGCAGCCTGGGGCTATACAAACATGACACGTAGCGTCTTCCCGAAAGGAAGGCAGCCTACGCAGGCTAAAATTTTCTTCTGTACTTAGCTGAACATAGAGTTTATCTGTTATCTCGCTTGGCAAGACACAATAGCATACACCGGATAAAAATATGGAAAAATTTCTCCCCCTACTCTCCCAAACTGTAAACTTGATGATCTCTAATCTCTACCCCGTGTACAGCCAGGCATTTTTCCCAACCAGTACGAGTACCGATTTCACTTTTGAGTTTGAGTAGTCCTAATTGCTGTTCTTGTTGCGTGAGTTTAGCAAATTCTGCGTAACGCGGATAGTTGCTAGTCACAAAAGTTTCCTTTCGATGTAATATTGGCGGATTTGCCCTATCTGCATAATCTCGGTGCGTAATATATAAAGTTTTTAAGTCAATGGTAATACTAGCTTTTAAAGCTGGATGGGGGTCATCATCGAAGTCTGGGTAAAACAAATAAGATATTTGTGGTTTGTCAGTATAGTATTTGATTAATGTAGCGCCATCGACACGCCCAATGGTACGGCTAGCACAGCCTTCATAAATTCGTAATAAGGGATCAAGTGCTGCTAATGCCGAAACATGGACATATAAAGCACCTTGTGTATGTTTGCCAATCTTACTTTTTTTACACGCAGTCTGGACAACTTGGGGATTACCTAAACTGAAAAGCTTTTGGTCAGCAACTTGACAAGCTTCTTGATAGCTACCAAAAAAGGCTTTGATATCGTGACGCATTTCTGGTGCTAGCTTTTGCCATGATGGACGTTGATCAAAATGAGTCAGAGCCAGATAAACTTGGATATCTAAAGAACGACGATAGGCGATCGCATCCCATTCGGCTTCATCGGTAGCTTGTAATATGACATTAAAGGCGCGGCGGAAGTTACCAAATTCACTGAGTAATTCTGGTTGATTTGCTAATTCACCCTTAACAGGTAATCTGCCCCGTTTGGTAAAAAAGTCCATCAGTGGTTCCAGTTGTTCTTGGTAATCTTCAAACCGCTTACTAGGTACACGAACTCTAGGTGTAGCAGTGCTAGAAAAGAAGCGAATGGCTTTAAAACTTTCTTTTTCAGCATCATCACGAAAAACAAAATATACACCTAAAGCTACTGGTACTGCATCTACATTGAGTACTTCATCTATGTAAGTTTTAAGTTCTTGTTGTTCGTAATATTTCTGAAAAGTATTGCGGCGAGTCACAATACCATCGCTGTAAGCTATTTGAGTTTTGCTGGAAGCATTAATTAATACTTGTGCGGCGACAATTAAAACTTTTTGGGTAAGTTCCCAGGCGTGAATGAGACTTTGACGGCGTTCCTCTTGGTCTTCGATGACGTTGAGGATATAACCCAAATTAACCACATCGGCGGCGGTGATAGATGCATGGGGAAAATAATACGGGTCCCAGCCAGCACTGGTGTAGCCTAAATTGCCTACTCGCTGCACATCACCACCGTAGCCGCAGCCGTAGTCAAAAAATGAGGTTTCCTGATTGAGGATCGTCCATTCTATTGCCAACCGCACCGGGCGAGATATATCATTGCGAGCGATCGCAGCTCTATGACGCTCAATTTCTAAAGCTTCGGCCATAATATTCAGTTAACAGCCAACAGTTAACTAATATCCTTTCAATTTTTCACCGCTAGTTCAACTAAATCTTCAATTTTCTTGATATTGGGATCACCTGCCAAGTAACCAATACCGCGATGCAAGTGTAGGCGAAATTGGGTGGCTAGGGTTTCTTTATCGGTGGGATAGCCATCATTATGACAGCGTTGCTTCAGTGCGACCAGAAGAATATCAGACATTTCGCCACCAAACACACGCCAAGTCATTTCGACATTACTATCCTGGAGAATGGGGACAGGAGAGGGTGCGGTTGCTTCTGCGAGGGAACGACAAAACGCCCAACGGCATAAGATATTCCATTGGTCAATTTTAGTGTTGCGTTTGAGTTTAAGAAGTTGGTCTTTGGCTGTTTGGGATAGACGAATACGTTCTATAGGTGATTCCATAATAATTAATACTTGAATAATGAGTTTCAAGCAACTTTTGGAGAATTTTTAGAGGATGGTTCTGCTAGAATTGGGTCAATATCTTGGCTTTTGTCTCGTTGGATAAATTCATCAAGTAATTGAAAAAAGTAATCAAATGCAGCTTTTTCATCAATACAAGTGAGTAAAATGATTTTATCCCAAGCGTTAACTGTATGGATAGATAAGCGATTTTGTAACCAAGGTTGAAAGTTTTTATAGAAGTCACTTTCAGCTTCAGTATTAGCAACACCTAATTCAGAACGCGAAAAACGATAACCAAGAATGAACATTCGTAAATTGGTAATTGATGCTGTACCTAAATACAAACTCGGTTTGGTTTTAATTTTTTCGAGTAGGTTAAATAATGCACTCATTGAATCTCATTCCATCAATAATTTTAAAATTCCTCAATAACTTCTACTATAAACTCATTAGATAAAGAGGTAAAATCCTTGAGCCATTCATCTGGTGATAGCCCTTGTTGGGCAAGGTTGTCGAAGATTTTGCCAAAAACTTCAACTCCATAATGTACACCATTTTCAGTAATAGTTTCAGAACAACCCTGTTCTTCCAGGCGATCGCTAAGAATAAAGTCTTCATGATCATACTTGGTTGATAGTCGCCAAAGCTTACCACGAATTTCGCGTTGTTTGAGCCACTGTTTGAGTGTTGTAGCACATTCTTCGCAATGAAGCAGTGGAAATCGAATGACAAGATTACCAATAGCTTCGTGAACTTCTGTAATACTTATATCATCTGAGAAATCATTCAGAAAATACACCTCCTGAAATCAAATACATAATTACCAAAAGTAACCAGATTGTATAGTTGTTTGGCGTTTAGCAGAGTCGTATTTGAGGAGATATTCACGGGCGATCGCTTCATTTTCTCGCAGTGTTTCCACTTCTTTTTTTCCAATCTCCGTATCAGTGGAAAGCAAAATTACTTGATGGCTAGCAGACGGAAAGTAGCGTTCAATGAGGTTTCCTCGGTGGGATGAGTCTAGTCTACCTAGTGGCGTATCGATTGCTACAGGTAGGCGGTGTCCAGAGACTTTGGCTAAACCCCAGAGAAAGGCGATCGCAAGTAGTTGTTTTTCCCCAGCCGAGAGGCGATGTTTAGGAACAGGTTTACCATTTACATCGTAAAGCAAAAGGCTAAAAGTCTTAGTATCAATGGTTATGCGATGCACTAAGTCTGATTTATGGAGGAGATAAAGGAAGCAATTTTTAACTTCTTCCTCTAATTTATTGAGTTTTCTCAATGTTAATTTTTCACGAAAAATCTTGAGTGTATTTTGAACTTTAGCTGCTGAGGTAATAATATGTTCGCTATTTTTATGTTTAATATTTTCTACAGTATAATCACTTAATTCTCTTTTGGTTTTGGCAATAATAGTTTCTAAATCAGCTAATCGACGGCGGATTGTTTCGTAATTTGCTTTAGCTTCAACAACTTGATTTTGTGCAGCTTCTAGTGCGTGACGCAGCTTTGTATAATCTTCTGGTGCTGCTGCTGTTTGCACTTGTCTTTCTAGAGTATGAATTTCTTCTTGTTTATTTTTGAGAATAGCTAATTTCTCTTTTGCAGAAAGTTTAGAATTTTGTAAGTGATAGATGAGATTATCTAGCTGACTTAAAGTTTCATCATCAGCTAATAACCAAGGTGCTTCTGTCTGGATAGTCTTTGCATATAAACTATCTACATCTTGAACTAAAAATGATTGAATTTTTTCAACTTGTGTCGGAGGAATTTCTACTTGATTTAGCCAAGTCAGTAAACGCTGATCTCGCTCAATCAACAAATTTTTGGAAATTTGTACCTGTTGATGACGAAATTCTTTTTCTCCTTGTGTTTGCGCTTGATTAAGCAAATTAGGAATTAATGCCAAAGGTAAAACATCAGCCGCCAATTCACACATTGACTGACGTAATTGTTCAATTTCAGCAGTTTTTGTATCCTGTTGTAATTCTAGTTGATTGCGTTCTGCTGCAATCTTCCCACCTTCAGAAATGAATTTATCAAAGGCTTCTTGCTGCTTTTGTTCTAATTCTTCTATTTGATTTTTGAGAATTTCTAATTTTTCTAATGTTGTTTGATAATCTTGTTGCTGTTGGGTTAGCCTAGTTTCAATTTCTTCTAGGTTTGCTAAATCTTTAATATTACCAACTTCTTTAAGTTTACGGTTAACTAAGATATCTAAATCAACTACTAAACGGTCTGCTAACTCTAAGCCTAAAAGTCCACGAATAGCATCTACTACAACTGGCGGTGGTGTTTCCTGTTCTGCAAGTTCTTTAACTTGTTCACCATCAAATAGAAATAAGTTGGAAATCCCTAATGGTAATAGATTTTCAATATATTCATCCCAGATATTAACTAAAGCATCAGGCCAGGTATCACTGTCACCTAAAATGCCTAATGTATCTTTACCGTCTTTAGGATTTTTTGTCCAACTACGCACAACACGGTATTTTATTGGCTTATCGTTTTCAATATGTTCAAAAAGTAATTCAATCCGCGTGTCTGCAACTGGATCTATTTTACTGTTAACACATTGATTGAGAAAATCGCCATAACTTAAATTACCACGGGTAGAACATTGGGCGCGAGCGCCATAAAGGGCGAGACGAATGGCATCCATCAGGGTAGTTTTTCCGCCGCCATTCATACCACCTAATAGGATAATTGGACGCGAGTTTTCCTCATCAGTTTTTGGGTTAAGATTGATTACTTGTTTGCCACTGTAGGGGCCAAAGTTTTGTAGAACGAGTTCAAGAAATATCATTAATCTGATTGTGGGTTTCTTAAGATACTGGATCGAATTAAAGTAGTTTATTAAATACCGGGCGAATAAAATTCGCGGCTACACAGGCAAAGTCCGCCTCCGCGGACTAAATTCTATACATAATTATTGGTTTACTTGGGAGTTAGTTCCCAGGTGGAAATCATTGATTTTTGGCTATGGTGGATAGCTTGGTTTCTGATGTAATTGGCTATATTATCAATGGCATCGTGACTAACCGTAAAAGCTCCATAGCTACCTTGCCATTTAAAAAACTCACCTGGCTTGATTTCGTGAGTAATAAAATGGGAAGAACTTCCCTTAATTTGTTTAATTACATCCGATATGCTGACAATTGGTGGAAAACCTATTAAGAGATGTACATGATCTTCAATACCACCAATTGCAATTACGGTACATTTTAATTGTTCACATTCCTGAACGATCGCAGCATAAACTAACTTCTGAATATCAGGCGTAATTAGAGGCAATCTATCCCACGTCGCCCAAACATAATGCACATACAATTGCGTAAAACTTGCTCTCATTTTCTTTAACCCACGAAGGTGGGTTTCGTCTGTGTAGCCGCGATTTCCAATCGCCCGGTATCCTATTCTTCTAAATCTTTCTTTTTAAATTTCCTACTTGCCCAAGTTACCTGTTCGTCATTTTCACTTTCACCTTCATCTACCTCATTGATTGCTGCAACATCACCCAAAGTTAACTGCTTAAACTTTTCCTTGAATTTTATAATGTCACCATCAGTAATTGCTTCTCTTAAATCGCGTTTTAAATGAGCATGATCAATTGCATCTTTTTGTGAGCGCGAACTCGTATCAAAACATTTTTCTAGTGTGTTGTATATTCCCGTGCGACGAGCTTTTTTGCGATATTGGTATTCTGTGTCTAATAGCTTTGCCATGAGTTCCAAGTGCATAATATCGCCTTCACAGATTTCTTCTAGTACTGCCCATTCATCTAAACCTAAGAGGCTATAGTCAGCACCAGGACGGGGATCTTGAAATTCTTCGCCAGTCACTTCTTGATAAATACGGGGTAAACTATCATCAAACTCGTGTCTTTCTTCTAGCCAAATGCGACGAATTTCACTCATTTCTTCTAAGGTAATTAGAGTGATGTCGCGCATATTTTCTGGCGCTGTTTGACGAATTTCTTTTTGAACTGTAAGCAGCTTTCTCAACCAATCCTCCCGCGCTTCTTTAATAAATGGGCCAGGAATAGGTTCAATAGATGTCCCATCTTCTAAGTTACGTTCATAAAGTTGGACACCACCATTTCTACGCCGGAAATCTCTTTTATCACGGGTTTCTTCAGCATCTAACTCTTTACGAAAATCAAGTAGAGGTTGCATCCACTCTTTCTCTTCGTCATTTTGAATCATCGCCGCGAGCGATTTATCTTGACTAACCAGCGTGCAAACCCAGCAACCAAAACGAGAGCTACCACAACTAGGGGTAGATGTATCGACAACTAAAGGACATTCATTATCAGCAGAAGCACCTCGATACATGGTAAATAAATCTTTATTGCTGTACCCCCAAGGGTTTTCCCACTGCATGAGATAAATCCAGACTTCATCATTTTGCCAGTCTTCAATGGGGCTATAGACCAAAGAATTTGGCAAGTTCATATTAGGACTGAGGCGATCGCGTACCCGTTGGGCTTCCAATTTCTTCATTCGGCTAGCACGTTTTGTACTTTCAGCTTTGCGAGTACCCAACACAACGATCGCTTCTCCACTAGCTCGGATCACATCACGAATAAAGCGGTTAGAGGGATTAATTTTGAGCCGTTCTGTACACCAGCGAAATTTTCCTCTGGGTGCTGGATAACCTTTACCAATCAAACCTACCCAAAATGTTTCTTTAAAATCTGGTTGTAGCAAATGGGGTTCAAATGGTAATCCTTGCGCTTGGGCTTCAGATTTCATCTGTTTTAGCGAATTGCGTACCCAAGCAGCAACAATAGGATTTTCTACCAGTGTGTCTGTGGTAATCACATATATTGTTTTCGTTCGCTTTTCAGGTGGTAGAGCTGCGATCGCATTCCAAACCAATTGCAGTACACATGAACTATCTTTACCACCTGAATAACCCACAACCCAAGGAATTTCATCCAAACAGTACAACTCTTGAATTTCCGTGGTGAGAGCTTGGATATCTTCCACTAAATCTGCTACAGTACGTTTTTCCTGACCTGTCTTCAAAAATTGCTCCTTTTGAGGAGATCCCAAGACTGCATTTTTCGCTTTATTCTCTGGTTGTTGTGCTGTAGCCATTTCTCTCTTCCCTATCCAAACAAGTATTTTCTTTAATTTTTTTATATAGACGACTGATAAACGCTCCTCAGACCAAAATTTACTGGCACACAAACAAAGTCCGCCAAAGCAGACTTTTTTGAGATTTTACCTGTATTATATATAACCGCAATAACTGAAATTTGCAGTTATTATTTGTTTGAGGATGGACTTTTTAGAATAGCATTTTTTAAAAATTCTTAAAAAATAAATATTCGTACCTAATACTTTAGACAATGTAAACTGCTTTATATTCTCTAGTTTTTAAAAATTAACATGAAAGACTCTAACCCAACGGCTGACATCGCTAGAGAGTACCTGGAACGAGAAAACAAGGAAAAACAGGTACTAGCTTTACTCCTAGAGAAGTTTTTAGGGAGAAAAGATCAGATTCTCGTTCAAAAAACCGAGATGGGTGGTACGGAGGCTTATGTTAGCTCTGTTACCTTGGAATGGTTTGCTGGTCGGGTTCACTTCGCCTCTGGCTTACCTTTGTTTCAAAAAAAGTATAATCCTGAAACTGATAATATCGAGATTGATGCGGATAGTATTGATGAAATTCAGCAGCGTCCCCTTGATTGGTCACGTCAAGCGCCGTTAGTGCAGTATTTAGCGGCTAGACACAACCATAAGTTTCCGCCAGTACTGGTAGTAATTAATCAACCGTGGGTGGATAATCCCAAAGCTGCTGAGTGGGATAGTGAAGGACGCGCCACAAAGTCTACTACTGATTTTATACCCTTAGATAAAGACGCTAAAGTAGGTCTGCTAAATATTTCTGAGGATGATGTAACTATTTATGCGCTAGATGGTCAACACCGATTAATGGGGGTTCAGGGGTTGATGGAGTTAATTAAAACTCGTAAACTCCAGCGCTATAAAAAAGATAAAGCTGCTGATGACAGTTTTATTACAGTCAATGATTTGATAGAAAAGTATCAAGTAGACCTTGCTTACTTGCAAAACTTACCCAAAGAAAAAATTGGTATTGAGTTCATCTGTGCGGTAGCGGCTGGGGAAACTCGCACCGAAGCGAGGCGGAGGGTGAGATCGATTTTTGTTCATGTCAACCTGATGGCTGCGCCTTTGACTAAAGGTCAACTAACACAGTTAAATGAAGATGATGGTTTTGCGATCGTTGCTAGAAAAATTGCAGTTACACATCCACTATTAGAACAACGACAAGAGCGTAAACCACGCGTTAATTGGAATAGTGCAACAGTGGCTTCCAATTCTACCGTTTTGACAACATTGCAAGCTCTGCAAGATATGTCTGAGCGATATTTGGGTCAAAAGTTCCCTCACTGGAAACCTTTGGAGAAAGGTTTAATTCCCATGCGTCCAGAAGATGAAGAACTTGAGCAAGGAATTGAGGAATTTAGCAAGTTATTTGATAATTTGGCTAGTCTTTCCAGTTACAAGATTTTAGAACATGAAGATACACCAGCCTTGCGGCGCTTCAGCTTTGAGAAAGATGGAGGTGAAGGAAATATGCTTTTCCGTCCAGTTGCTCAAGTTGCATTAGCGCAAGCTTTGGGAATTTTGGTATTTAAAAAAGGTTTTTCCTTAGCAGATATTTTTAAGAAACTGCGGAAGTTTGACCAGCAAGGTGGTTTTAGTGGTATGGAGTATCCCCAATCTCTTTGGTATGGGGTTTTGTATGACCCAAATAAAAAGCGAGTACAGGTTGTTGGAAGAGATTTGGCGGCGAAGTTATTGGTTTACATTCTGGGTGGAATTCAAGAACAGATGGAACGTGCTGAACTTCGTAAGGCTTTGGCGGATGCTAGAACTGTGGAAGATAAAACTATAAGTTTTGATGGCAAATTTGTTGAACCCAAGGAAGTAGGATTACCAAATATATTGAACTAGCAAACTTAAGTCAGAATTTTGCAGTGTGGTTTATACCGATGCTACAGTTCACAAGGGTTGCATATCATGTTTGCTAACATCTGCCAATTGGTATAAATATTTATATGGCTCAAACAAACGAGGATAGTAACAATAGTGTTTCGCCAGATATCAAAGCTAATTTTAGTAGCGTGGTTGCGCCACTTTTTTCGGAACATTATCTGGAGTCATGCTATCCAGGGTTGATTTTTCAGCAGGGAAAGCGGACTATGCTGCAAATAAATGTACCAGCTAAACACTTACCTATTCTTCTCCAAGAAAAATCTTCTATTAAAAATAATCCTGATTCAGGCAAGAATCGCCCACTGGTAACAGGTCATGCTCAGGAAATAAAAGATTATATTGTGGAACGCGCTAAAGGTAGCAAACCCTACGTTATAGGAACAATTACAGCCAATGTTGATGAGCAGCTAATTAAAATACACAATTTAGGCAGGGGATTTTGTATAGTCGTTATTCCTAGTGATATTAAATTAGATATTACGGATGGACAGCATAGGAAAAGAGCAATTCAAGAATTGATTTTTAGTGATGAAAGCTACTTAGTTGGTTATGACCAGGTTGCCATCACGCTGATTTTAGAGGGAAACCTGCGCCAGTGCCAAACTGACTTCCGAGATATGGCTCAAACGAAACAACTAGATAAGTCATTATTGTTATCATTCGGTGAGTTTGAAGGTAGAGTTGGTATCACTAAAAATTTGATAGAACAAGTAAGAATGTTTCAGGAAAAAACAAATAAGATTGGGAAAAATGCTAGTCAAAAGTTAATTTACACAACTAATTTTATAGCCCGGTTTGTCAGTTGTGTATTTGCTGAGAATACAAAAGATGAACTCAAAGGGTATGATGTTGATAAAGTTTCTGAAGTTTTATCTGATTCCTTGAATAGGTTTTTCTTAGAATGTAAAGACACAAAGGATATTTCGGAAACACAGACTGACAAGCTGACAATTCATCAAGCGGGTGCATTTAGAGAATCTTCTGTCTTAGGGGTGAGTGCTGGACTCGAAGTATTGGGGCGATTGCTACACTGCATTTATGACGAGGATAATAATTCTTTTGATGAACAAAAAGTTTCACAGCTAGCACAGCTAGACTGGTCACGAAAGAACAGTCTTTGGGAAAATAATCTAGTGAGGAAATCAGCTAGTGGTGACTACGAAATTTTAAATAAACCAACTCCCATATCGGATGCAGTCAAGACAGTAAAAATCAGGCTAGGGTGGATGTAAATCATTACTTACAAGTACCACTTAAAAATCAAGAGAGGAATTTAGTCAGATCAAATTCCTCATCTTGTTGCTCCGTGTGAGTTCGCTCATAACTGAGAAATAATAAAATGCGCTCTGAATAATCTACTGACCCACGCAACTCATTTTGCAATATTTCCAATCCACCATTAGCGTACTCTTCAAATATATGATTACGTTGTCTTTCATATTCTTCTTCGTTAAGCGATAGTGTTTTAATATCTTTAGTTTCATTAATTGCTAATAATTTTATTAAAATATCATTTCCCATTGAGGCAAAATACTCTATTCTGATTGGCGATGGTTCTCTTTTGGAAATTTCCCCCAAAGGAACACGCTTTTTATGCTTTGCACCCAAAGCTGCTGCAAACACAATCACATCAGCAAAAGTATTAAAAGGCCCTGTTCCACCATCTGAAGATGTTAAATCTTTAACCAATTGAGCTTTATCTTTAGCAACCCTGATTCTGCCAGTTTCCGCCATGATCTCAATATCAACATTGTGGCTATTTTAACCGAAAAACCCAAGCGATCGCACATCTTACTGCATTATTTTATACTAGTATGTGGGCGATCGCCTAAAAAAACAAATTATCCACTAACATAGTCCATCCTGGCACTGCGGGTTCAGCTTCAGCCACCTCACCACGGCGATACACTTGCGGTTCTTCAGGATTACTAGCGCGATACACTCTAATAACTTCCTCTTTGAGTACATCTACATCCCAGACTACCAACGTACTCGCTGCAAAATAATCACGGCGTTTACTAGCCATATCTTTCTCAGCCTTATCACCGTAGTCATTTTCACTTCGCACCTCAGCAGCAAACACAGGCGCACCATTAATAAACTTCCCGCCCGTAGGTTTGCCAGTATAAAACGCAGCATCAGGACTTAAAGAACGGCGGTTAGGGAGATTGACAATAAAACCGACATTATCAGGCAAAGCATAACCACTTTTTGTCAGACGTTCATAATCCCGTAGACTTGCATAAATTTCACCACCTGCACGTCCTGGTAAAAATCCAGTTGGAGACATTAGCACCAATTTTCCATTGATAATCTCTGCTTTGCAATTGTCGGGTAAATGGTACAAATCTTCAATAGTTGCTTCAGTTTTAATACTCATAAAACATCTTTTAATTAGTTAGCCATTATCTTGATTTTACGCTCTCTCTCCTCTCCACAGTCTCTGCGCCTCTGCGTTAGCCTGCGGCCGCTACGCGTCTACGGTTTTCCAAAACTTATATTGCAAACTGCACATCTTCGTAAACCAAAGAAATCGGAAAGCTAAAATCAACGCTAGTTAAATGCACTTCTTCCCCTGCTTCATAAGGATGTAACTCCCATAAACCTTTCTCATTTAAACGAAAGCACTCCAAACTCACTTTACTAGCATCAATTAGCACATACTCTTGTAAAGTCACAATTCGGCGATACTGCATAAACTTACCACCCCTGTCATAAGCCTCAGTACTAGGGGAAAGCACCTCAACAATTAAACAAGGATACTGAATAAAATTAATCGCTTGCTTATCTTGGGGATGACAAATTACCATTACATCGGGGTAATGAAAAGGCCCATTTTCCGATACACCTAACTTTGCATCTGCCATAAAAGTACGACACTTACCCCCCCGTAACTGAGTTTTTAACGCCGAAGCTAAATTCAGGGCAATAGTAGTATGGGGAATAGTCCCCCCAGTCATAGCAAACACTTCACCATTAATATATTCGTGCTTAACCTCCTGTCTCTCCTCCCATTCCAAATACTCCTGGGGAGACATATAATTTTGTTCTGGACTTGCAACCATAACCCCACCTCAACAAATACTCACCCATCTCAACTGTACCTAAAAAACCTCCGCGCCTTTGCGCCTCTGCGCCTTGGCGTGAGACATTCACCCCTCCGTCCGCACAGTCAAAACCTGCGGTGGAGTAGCATCAGGAGGATACAAAAAATCCACCTGAACTTGTCGCGTCTCCCCTGCTTGCATCTGCAACCTCACCAAAGGTTCACCCGTTTGTCCCCGTCGCTGTACCAAATGCACATAACGCGTCCTCTCCACACCATTATCATCCGCATAACGCACCCTTACCGTTCCCCGAAAAAAGACCTGTTCCACCCGTGGCCATAAAAACAGTAACCTATCACTACCTCCCTCATCCTTCACAGGAGTTTGCATTGATACACTTACAGTCCGAGTTTGATTGCTAAAATTACGTAAAGGCAAACTCAGATTGTATTCCACACCGTAATTACTGTGAGCAAAATAAGCCGTATCAGCATAGCGTTTCAACATGGTTGCACTTTGAATTTGCCCTGTACTGAGGGTAACTAAATGTATAGTTGCCAAAGGATAAGAAAATTCCTGCCCTGGTTGTGCTATAGTCAAATGCGACACATTGGGATTATCTGTAATTTGGGCTTGCCATTGCGTTCCTTGAGAAACACCAGCCACACGACTAAATACCGTTGGTTCTCTGGGAGGATCGAGAGGAGTCGGAATAGGATCGCGCTTTCCTGCTAAACTGCCATTATCTAGTAATCTTTGCCACTCAGCTAAACTAGGCGGATTGTTACTATTTTGAGATAATTTTGCCAGATAAACTGGGCGATCGCTCTCCAATCGCATCATAGTACTACGGCCGCTAGATGATGGTGCTGGCACCGGAATAGCTAAGTTCGCTAATATTTGGCTGTTTCCTGGTTGTATCACCAATTTTTCTGGAAAACTTGCTTGTCTTATTCCCCGTAAAACATCATTCATTGTTCGACTACCAGGGCCAGCGTAAACTGTACCTTGGGGATTATCTACCATGTCAGGCAAATTAATAAACGGTGCTTCCCTCGTCAGGTAACTAGCAGCTTGTAATACTTGTAAAGTTGCAGGTTCATTTCCGGGATTATGGACAATGATACCTTGGTAAACCGTGCGACTTTGGGCTGGTGTTTCTGCCCTGACAATATGATGGGCGAATATATCAAATCTGCCTTGAAAGGGATAATTTAAATGTGCTTCCGGCGCTTGTTTGCCATGTGGGGGGAAAGTTGATAGCAAAATGCCATCGCTTGTCACTAGTTCTGGACTATTACTATTAAAGGTGGGAATAGTATTGAGTCTTCCTGGTAAACGCCGCACCTCTTGGGGATGTACTGTGATTCCCGCTATATATTGGGGCGGAACAGCATAGATATTTAACGCCCGACACATTAATGCTGCAACTTCCCCTCTAGTAGCACTTTGCTGAGGTTTTAGCTGTTTGACGTGGGGATAATTAACCACAATACTATTGATGGCTGCTTGAGCGATCGCATTTTGGGCATAGTGAGGAATTTGGGCTGCATCATCAAAATACTGTTGTAATGTCTGCACTGGGTTAGACACAGAACTATAATTTTTCGCCCCAGCTAAAACACCGACGATTTGCGCCCTGGGAATTGGCTGATGAGGTTGAAAAATGGCCCCTGGATAACCAGCAAAAAATCCCTTTTGATAAGCACTAGCAATGGCTTGATTTGCCCAATGATTGCTGGGTACATCTTTAAAGTTGATGGCGTTACGCTGCACAGATGCATCGGGGAACGCATTTAACATTAAAACAGCTGCTTCGGCGCGGGTGACAGTTGCATTGGGGCGAAAACTGCCATCCGGGTAGCCTGTAATTAATTTACGTTCTGCCAATTGCTGAAGACAATGATTTGCCCAATGATTTTGGGTGTCAGAAAAGGCCATCGCCCTGGATGGGGATAAAGTTAAAAGTATTGCAAGTATTAGCAGATGCCAAGAAAAAGACTTATCACAACTGTATTGCATCACATTAAATATCTCCCTGTTGGTTCTGAGTTGGGGAAAAAATCGGTAAAGTGATAACAAATTCAGTTCCTTCACCAAGTGTAGAATTTACAGCCAGTGAACCATGATGTTTTTCTACGACAATTTGCCGAGCGATCGCTAGTCCTAAGCCTGTGCCTTTACCAACAATTTTAGTAGTAAATAAATGGTCAAATATTTTTTGTTTAACTTGTTCATTCATCCCAATACCGTTATCAGTAATGGTAATTTGTACTTGGTTGTTGGTGCTTAAAGTTTTAATAGAAATTTGCGGGGGATTAGCTTGGATTACTGCAAAACTGCGTCCGTTGTTCGATTCTTCTAATGCATCAATGGCATTGGCGAGAATATTCATAAATACCTGGTTTAATTGCCCAGGGAAACATTCAATAAGTGGTAAATCACCATATTTTTTGATGACTTCAATGGCTGGATGCTTTTCATTTGCCTTGAGACGGTGTTTCAAAATTAAAATTGTGCTGTCAATACCTTCGTGAATCTTAAATAGCACTTTATAGTCTTTATCGGCGCGGGAAAAAGTGCGGAGACTGGTACTGATATTTTTCAGGCGATCGCAAGCCATTACCATTGAGTCAATCATCTGGGGAAAATCGTCTAAACTATAATCCAAGTCAATTTCTTCGGCATGTTCTAAAATTTCTTCTCCAGGATTAGTTAAAGTTTTCTGATATATTTTTAGGTGATTAACAATATCAGAAAAAGTAGGTTTAGCTTGTTTGAGACTTGCCGAAATAAAACCGAGGGGATTATTCATTTCATGGGCTATCCCTGTAACTAAGTTACCCAGAGCCGACATTTTTTCGCTTTGGACAATTTGCAATTGTGCTTGTTGTAAATCTTGTAATGCTTGTTGGGCTTGTTGGTAAAGTCTGGCATTCTCTAGAGATATTGCAGCTTGCGATGATAGTAAGTTAATTACTTGCAACCCTTCTTGGGTAAATACTCCAGAAGTGATTTGATTTTCCAGATATAAGATACCTACTAAATGCCCTTGGTTCACAATTGGTGTACATAAAACACTTTTTGGTTGATATTTGAGCATATATTCGGCAATTAACCCAGGAATCTCTGTTTGCAAATTGTCAATGACAACTGTTTCTTGGGTATTCTTGACGTAATTAATGATTTTTCTGGGTATATATTCACAAGTATCAATTAATTCTGAAGTTAAAATATTTTGAATTGTACCTTGGGGGTTATTGTCATGACTAATAAAAGTAATTGCTCGTACTTGCCAAGTATTAACTGACAGTAAATCTCGCTTGAGAGTATTCTTTTCTTGGGGAAGAATTAAGATAGTTTTTTTCGCTCCAGAGGTTTCTAGAATTATTTTGGTGAGGTTAGTAATTAATTCATCTAATTCGATACTACTAGATATGGCTTGAGCAGCTTTAAGGACAGAAGTAAAATCAAGAATATTGGAAATACTGCTGCTACCTTGGCTGGAAGTGTCAGTTGTTCTAACCAGAAAAGTCTGGGTAACATTCGCAATAGTTTCTAATGGATTGAGGTTGGTTCGTCGTTGTTGCAGAATGGGTTTGAGAAGTAGGGGATAGCGTTTTTCTAAGACATCTATTTTGGCTTTAGCTCCCCATCGAGCATAGGAATAGTATGCTTCTTGCATATATGTTTGGGCAATTTTTTCTTTACCCCAGTCAAGGTAAAACTTAGCTGCAAGTTCATTGGCTAAGGCTTCTTCTTGGATATAACTATTTTCTTTAGCGTTAGAAATAGCCAGATCATAAAATTCTATCGCCTCAATTTTTCGCTCTAAAACTCGATGTAGTTCGGCTGCAATTAAATAAAATTTGTGCAATTGATTAGCTGGAGCATGATCAGCCCACTTTTTCATCTTTTCTTGATTGGTAGTTACCCGTTCAAGAATGCGTTGTTGTTCTATTTTTGCAACTTGGGAATAAATAGCTAAATTTGCCAGAGAATCATAGGTGTAAAAGACGGGAATTAAAGACAATCCTGTAGCTGCACCTAAGCATGTTTCTAGTGTGCTAGCAGTGGCGATCGCCTGATCAATTTGCCCAAATAGATAACACAGAACTAGTTTACTGACATTAAAGTAGCATAGTGCTGTTTGATTCCCCGCCGCCAAAAAAAGCGGTAGATGCTCTACTTCATTAAAAGTATCACCAGCAAACTGCCAAGCTTCCGAAGAATTACTTAACAAATTTAAAATGGCTTGTTGAAAAATTGCTCCCTGCTTAGATATTGTTTCTTGTTTGAGTTGCACAAATTGGGTACAAATAGCCGCACCCTCTCGACTCAGATCATTCAGTTCTTTGCCGGCAAACCAAGCGTGCATCAGGTAAAGAACGGCACAAATGCCATTCCCAATAGCCGTGGTGACGATTAAATGTAATGTGTCCATCGTCGTGCAATGCTTTGAGAAACTGTGTAATAAAAAAGGGATTACCTTGGGTTTTGCGGTCAATTAATTGCGTTAAGGGATGCGATCGCTCGGTGGCACAATGTAAAGTATCAGCAACTAACTGATTCGTCTCACTCACGGCTAGGGGGGCGAGGGTAATGGTATTAACAGTTTTCCCGGTTTGCTTTAAATCCTCCACCGTCAACATCAAAGGATGTGCAGGCGAAACCTCATTATCTCGATAAGCCCCCAACAACAGCAGATAATTCTGATCCTCCATTAAGAGTTTAATCAAATGCAGCGAAGCCAAATCTGCCCACTGTAAGTCATCGAGAAACATGACTAATGGATGTTCTGCGGTGGTAAAGACGGCAATAAACTTTTGGAATAATAAGTTAAAGCGATTCTGTGCTGCTGTTCCTGATATTTCTGGTGTCGGGGGTTGTTTGCCAATAATTCTTTCTAGTTCCGGAATGACTTCAATCAGCACCTGTCCATTGTCTCCCACCGCTGCGAGAATCTTGGCTCGCCATTGCCCCAATTGCGCGTCAGACTCTGACAACAATTGCCCCATTAAATCCCGCAGGGCTTGGACAAAGGCTGATAAGGGAATATTGCGATTGAATTGGTCAAATTTACCTTTAATAAAATACCCTTGCTGCCGGGTAATTGGTTTGTGGACTTCATTAACAACAGCAGTTTTACCAATGCCGGAAAATCCCGCAATCAGCATCATTTCGGATATGCCATTGGCAGCGCGCTCAAAAGCTTGCAGCAAGGTGGCAACTTCTGGTTCCCGCCCATAGAGTTTTTCGGGAATGAGGAAGCGATCGCACAAATCCCGCTGACCAATGGTAAAGTCTGTAATTTCGCTATTATGTTTTAATTGAGATAAACAATGTTCTAAATCGTGCTTTAATCCCAAAGCACTCTGATACCGATCTTCGGCATTCTTCGCCATGAGTTTCATGACGATATCTGACAATACTTGGGGAATCTTGGCCTTATTACCCAATGCCATCGGTGTTTTGGCAATATGCCAATGTACCAACTCCATCGGATCATCAGAGATAAATGGCAACTCACCGGTTAATAATTCGTAAAATGTCACACCCAGAGAATAAAAATCGCTGCGGTAGTCAATTCCTCGGTTCATTCTGCCAGTTTGTTCTGGGGAAATATAAGCGAGAGTACCTTCTAAAACATTCGGACTTTTAATTTCTGGGGTTTCTTTGGGAAGTAACGAAGCAATACTAAAGTCAATTAGTTGGACTTGTTTGGTTTCTGGATGAATCAGGATATTCGCAGGTTTAATGTCTTTGTGGAGCAGACAATTATGGTGTAAATCGTAGAGAATGTGGCTTAATTGGATGGCGATCGCTAAAAATTCGTCTAGGTGGAGAGTAGTGGTTTTAATATATTCTCGTAAAGAAATTCCCCCGATATCTTCCATCACTAAAATGTAAGCATTACCATAGGTTTCTAATGATAATGGATGAATAATTCCGGGAATATGGAGATTTTTACTAATGGTATATTGGTTACGAAATTGCAATAATTCGTGAAAGCTGGGATATTCACAAATCAAAAGTTTAATCACCACTGCCAGTGTATCTTGTTCTCGGATAGCTCGATATACTCTGGTTCTGGAGCCTGCATACAGTTGAGATGTAATTTGATATCCGGGAATCATGGGGTAAGAATTTAGGGTAGCCATTTATACATACCTCATCTATAAGTTTGTTTTTGCTTGACAAAACTAGTATTCCCATCAAATAGATGTTTACTAACGAAAGGAAATGAGCGTAAATGTGCTGAACAATGGGAGAAGAACTAAGAACTTTACTTACTTATGAATTTCCGTGAAGAATTTAAACTACTACTGCGCGCCCGCTACCCTTTAATTTATATTCCCACTTACGAAGAAGAGCGGGTAGAAACGGCGATTCGGGAAGAAGCCGCCAACCAAGGTAATCGCCCCGTTTACACATGGGATTTTGTGGACGGTTATCAGGGAAACCCCAATGATACTGGTTTTGGTAAACGTAATCCTTTACAAGCTTTAGAATTTATCGAAAAATTACCAGCTTCCGCCCCAGCAGTCTTGATTTTACGAGATTATCACCGCTTCTTAGAAGATGTGGCCATCGCCCGTAAACTCCGCAACTTAGCTAGACTCTTAAAATCCCAGCCGAAAAATATAGTATTGCTATCGCCACGCATTGCGATTCCTGACGATTTAACCGAAGTGCTGACAATTGTAGAGTTTCCCTTACCCGCAGCTTCAGAAATTAAAATTGAAATCGAACGTTTACTGCAAGCTACTGGCAATAACTCCCTTTCTGGCAAGATTTTGGATGACTTGGTGCGCTCTTGTCAAGGTCTATCTATGGAACGCATTCGCCGGGTTTTAGCCAGGGCGATCGCCTCCCACGGAGAATTGCAACCAGAAGACGTAGACTTGGTTTTGGAGGAAAAACGCCAAACTATTCGCCAAACCCAAATCCTGGATTTTTATCCGGCTACTGAGCAAATATCTGATATCGGGGGGTTAGATAACCTCAAAGATTGGTTAATTCGTCGCGGAGGTTCATTTACAGAACGTGCGCGTCAGTATGGATTACCTCATCCCCGTGGTTTAATGTTGGTGGGTATTCAAGGTACTGGTAAATCGTTAACAGCAAAAGCGATCGCCCATCATTGGCATTTACCCCTACTACGTTTAGATGTCGGACGATTATTTGGCGGTTTAGTCGGTGAATCAGAATCCCGCACGCGCCAAATGATTCAAGTAGCTGAAGCCCTCGCCCCCTGTGTATTGTGGATTGATGAAATAGATAAAGCCTTTTCGGGACTGGGTAGCAAAGGTGATGCTGGTACAACTAGCCGCGTATTTGGGACATTTATTAACTGGCTAGCGGAAAAAACCTCACCTGTATTTGTAGTCTCCACTGCTAACAACATCCAAGCCCTACCACCGGAAATGTTACGCAAAGGGCGATTTGATGAAATTTTCTTTGTCGGTTTACCTACCCAAGAAGAGAGAAAAGCCATTTTTAACGTGCATTTATCCCGACTGCGCCCCCATAACTTGAAAGGATATGATATTGAGCGGCTAGCTTATGAAACACCAGACTTTTCTGGCGCCGAAATTGAGCAAACTTTGATTGAAGCAATGCACATTGGATTTAGCCAAAACCGGGATTTCACTACCGATGATATTTTAGAATCAGCCAGTCAAATTATCCCTTTGGCACGAACAGCTGTAGAGCAAATCCAGGAGTTGCAAGAATGGGCTGCGGCTGGAAGGGCGCGTTTAGCCTCAAAACACAGTCCCTTAAGCAATGCTTTCGGTAAACTCAGCTAACGCATCCAGCAATAGCTACAATCAAGAAGTAATTAATCATTCTTACTTATGTCAATAGTCAATTTTTAATCATGAATTATTATTGACTATTGACTACTGGTGATCAGGTTTTAATTATGCTTTCTGGTTTACTAAAGTTTATACTTGGCGTTTTCTTAGCGATCGCAGTTTTAGCCGGTAGCGGTGTTGCAGTTGCACTTTATTTCATGAATCGCAGTTCTACACCACCTCCTAGGCCTCTTTTTGCCAACGATACTCCCTCTTTGGAAATCGCCGCACCCAAAGCCACGGAGGTACAGGCTAGCCCAACCCCCTCTCCTGCTGCTACTCCAACGCCTACCCCCACTCCTACCCCTACAGAAACATTGCCACCAGGAGCTTACCGAGGACGTGTTACTTGGTCTCAAGGCTTAAGTGTGCGCGCTGAACCCAACCAAGATGCTCAACGTGTCGCTGGCGTTGCTTTTGATGAAGAAGTTATTGTCTTAGAAGAAAGTCCAGATAAAAGCTGGCAAAAAATTCGCCTCCAAGGTCAACAAGAAGGTTGGGTAAGAACAGGTAATACTCAACGAATTAATGACTAACTCGTAATCAAGAGGAAACAGGAGTCATGAGAAAGGTTTTCGGCTTGTGTGCAAAACCTTCTCCCTATCTCCCCACCTCTTCCCGATTATGGGGTGCATCAAAATCAATCACCGGGCCTTTGGGTACAATGAGCGTAGGATTCACCTGAGGATGGCTCCTGTAATAATGCCGTTTAATATGGTCAAAATTACAAGTCGCTTTTACCCCTGGCAATTGATAAAGTTCTTTCAAATAATTCCACAAATTAGGATATTCTACAATTCGGTGTAAGTTGCATTTAAAATGCACATAATAAACTGTATCAAACCGCAACAAAGTAGTGAACATACACCAGTCGGCTTCAGTAATTTGATCGCCACAAAGATAGCGTTGTTTTCCTAAAATATTTTCCCAGTCATCAAGAGCCGCAAATAATTCTGTGACTGCTTCATCATAAGCCGACTGAGTAGTGGCAAATCCCGCCCGGTATACACCGTTATTTATTGGTTGATAAATTGCGTCAATAGTCTCGTCAATTATTGTTTGTAAATGTTCTGGATAAAAATTGATATCCTGTTTAGCGAAATCATCAAATTCGGTATCAAACATCCGCATAATTTCACGGGATTCATTATTGACAATTGTCCCTTTTTGCTTATCCCATAATACTGGTACTGTTACCCGTCCACTGTATTTGGAGTCAGCTTTGAGATACAGTTGCCACAGATATTGAGTACCGTTAACCGTATCAGGAATCGCCCCTGGCTCGTCGTTAAATTCCCAACTGTTTTGATCAATTTCTGCTGCAACTACCGATAGCCCAATGACATCTTCTAGTCCCTTTAATTGGCGGATAATTGCCGTCCGACAAGCCCACGGACAAGCCCAAGAAATATACAAATGATAGCGCCCAGGCTCTGCGGGAAAACCACTAGAACCATCGGCAGTAATTTGCTCACGAAAGGTTGTTGATGGACGAATAAATTTACCTTCTGAATCTTCTTGTTCCCTTCTAGATATCCATTGACCATCCTTGAGGATTCCCAAACCCATATCTATACTCCTTTATAAAATGGGGAATTCATGCCGATACTAGCTTCTTGGGTTGTGTAACCATCGAATAGCCTAACAGTGAGATTGCCATTAACCTGTTTAGCAAATGGAATCAATAAATTATAAATATAATTTTGGGCATTTTCTAGAGAATCAAATTCATAGAAACCACCCACAGTATTAGTATTTAACCCACTTAACCAAGTTTTAGATTGTAATCCTGGAAATTTTTTCATTTCTACATTGATAGAAAGCCAATCAATTTCACAAAAAGGAATCGATACTTGATACTCGGCGTATACGAATACTTGACTCATGGCTATGATTCATCTGATCCTAAATTTTGCGGCAATTATCCCTACTCATTGCTGTTAAGGATTTTTGGAACTTTAAAAAATTCGCCTTCTTGTTCAGGCGCACTATTCAGAATGGCTTCTCGCTCAGGATATGGTTGCAACTCATCTTCTCTAGTGACATTGCTGACATCAATTGCCCTTGTTGTTGGGGCCACATCACTAACATCGACTGCATTCAACTGTTCGATATAATCTAAAATACTGCCTAATTGCGTGGTAAATTGCTCTTCTTCTTGTGGTGTTAATTCTAACCGGGCAAGAAGGGCTACTTTGCGGACTTGTTCACGATCAATCATGGTTTTTTCGTTATTAGTGATCAATTATCAGTTATCAGTGGCCAGATATTTTCAGTTTACTGTTCACCGATAACTGACCACTGACTAAAAGAATACGTCAATTTGCATCCGTCCAGTAGTTTTCAGCCAGTTTTGGGCTTCAATGTAGTTATTGGGAGCCATGCGAATAGCTCTAATCCAATAATCGGCGGCTTTGTCAAATAGGGCTTCGCCAGCATCGTTATCCCCTTCTTCCTTAGCTTTTTCGCCTTGATAATGGTAGATGACGGCGATGTTGTTTAAGGCTTGTGGTAACCGGGGGTTAAATTCAATTGCTTGGTGATACATTTCTAATGCCGTTATATGATCACCGTTACTGGCATAGATCAACCCCATATTGTAGAGAATATAACTGCGATCGTAGGTGTCTTCTTCTAGCGTTAGGGCTTCTTCGTAGTAATCCAATGCTTCAGCGTATTCTCCTTCCGCCTGCGCTGACATGCCATCTCGGTAATAGACAAATGCTTCTTTCGCTTTTCTGTTGGCTGGCAGGAGTTTCAGGATGAGATCCGCCATTACTGTAAAGGATTTGTCAACAAAGTTATCGTTTTTTTGTGTTCTTGGCATATTTGCTTCTATGGTTGTGCGGCTATGGATTAATAGTTGGCAATCATTATGCTCAATAGCTAATTTAACTGATTTAGAGGACTGGGGAACTCAGGAATCGGTACGAGCGAAAAAACTTTGCCCCTACTCACCACCCCCCATTTCCCACTCCCTAATACATTCAGGCGTATTATGCCGAGGGTTGTTGACTATAGTACTAACTGGGTATGCCGTCATTGCTTGAGATGGATAAGAACACAATAGCGGCTGTAGTGTTTCACGTGTTTGCATTTGGGGATTTAACCACAAATCGTAATCTTGGGGAGCCAAAATCACTGGCATCCGTTCATGTATGGGTTGCAGTAATTCGTTAGCTGCCGTTGTCAAAATTGTACAAGATGTGATTTCTTCACCTTCAGGCGATCGCCATTTTTCCCACAAACCTGCAAAGCCGAAGGGTTGTCCATCCACAAGACGAAAATAAAACGGCTGTTTTTTACCATTTTGTCTTTGCCATTCAAAAAAGCCATCAGCTAGCACTAAGCAGCGTCGGTGCTTGAAAGCTGAACGAAAAGCTGGTTTTTCGGCAACTGTTTCTGCTCTAGCATTAATTAGCTTCGCTCCCATGCTGGCATCTTTTGCCCATGAAGGAATCAATCCCCAACGTAACTGCTGAAATTCATTGCTACCACTTTCTGGATTATGTAGCACTGTTGCCACTCTTTGCGTAGGTGCAATGTTATATTGGGCGGCTAAATTGGGAATTGACTTTACCTGAAAAAATTCGGCTAATGCTGCTGATGACTGGTTTAAAGTAAATCTTCCACACATAGTTTTATTTTGAAATACTGAATAACCTGAAGTCTTTAAATACAGGCTATAGATAATACTATTGTTTTTTATTTTCTCAGATAATTCTATCTCGTACGTAGACCCATAAAATAAATTAAAATTATCCTGTTTTGTTCAATAAAATCTGTAAAATATTGTAATTTTAGACCATAAGTTATTTCCACTTATTATACTTTTTGATATGGAAACACTACGACTGTATGATTTTTTACCCTCAGGTAATGGCTACAAGATACGTCTTTTATTGACACAAATGGGTATGCCTTTTGAGAGAGTAAATATTAATATTTTAAAGGGAGAAAGTCGAACATCAGAATTTTTAAGTAAAAATCCCAACGGTAAAATACCAGTTTTGGAAATCGAAACAGGTCAATATTTGGCAGAGTCAAATGCCATTTTAGTATATTTGAGTGAATGCACAGAATTTTTACCCTATGATCGTTTTTTAAGGGCGCAAGTATTACAGTGGTTATTTTTTGAACAATATAGCCATGAACCTTTTATTGCTACATCAAGGTTTTGGATTTCTATTTTAGGTAAAGCTGAAGAATATCGCAGAGCCATAGAGCAAAAACGTGAACCAGGTTATGCAGCCTTGAGTGTAATGGAAAACCATTTAATGAAGCACAATTTCTTTGTCGGTGAGCGTTATACTATTGCTGATATTGCGTTATTTGCCTATACTCACGTTGCTGATGAAGGTGGATTTGATTTAACAAAATTTCCGGCTATTCAAGCATGGATAGAACAAGTTAAATCTCAGCCTAGATATATTAGTATTACTCAAGAAAGCAGTTTGATTTACTGAATAGAATATTGGTGTATTTTTAACTGGTGTCTTTTAGGAAAGATTAGCGATCGCTTGATTCAAGAGTTGAGAAAATAATTCACAATCAGGGGAAGAAATACCGTGCATTGCTTCTGCGCGCACTGCTGCGGCAATGGGGGGTAAAGTTGTTTCTAGTTCTCTTCCCGCATCTGTTAGCCATATCCGCCATATCCGGCGATCGTGGAGATCACGTTCTCGACGCACTAGGCCGCGTTCTTCCATGCGATCTAATACACCTGTTAAAGTACCTCCTACCTGTTTGAGTCTGTCGCTAATACTAGACGTAGGTAAACCATCTTCTTGCCACAAACAGCATAATACCAACCAGTGAAATGGCGTGAGTCCAAAGGGTTCTAGCTTTTCAGTAAAATTGCGTCCTAGCAGTTGTGATAACAATTTGATTCTATAACTCAAGTTATGGGGTGCGAGATTATGCTGCCACGACTCTAAATCAGGATCATGATTTGATTGAGACACTGTTTCAGTAATTATTTAGTATACGTAATATTACTATAAGCAGAGTTATCTAACTTGACAATTTCCCTGTTTAATTACTTTACAAGCGATATTCTTGGTGGCATAAACTCTGGAAATTTTATGTTTATTCGCAAAAATTTGCCGGATATACTGAGTTATATTGAGGAGAATCGGCAAGCTTTTACGAAAACGAGGATTTCCACATCACCTGATTGGGAGTGAATTTATGGAACCAGTGACGCTGACGGCCGTTGTAACTGCGATCGCAGCGATCGCAACGACACTTTCGACCAAAGTTTTGGAGAAAACAGGCGAAAATATTGGTGATGCTTTATGGAATTTAATCGAACAGCTCCGTCAGAAGAATAAATTACCATCACTCACCAATGGGTTGGAGGGAAATGAAGCGCAGCGTTTAGATTATGGTCAAGCAGTGTTGGAACTGACAGAAGCAGCGCAAGACCCAGAAATTGCTCAAGCAGTTACGGGAGTGGAAGCAGCAGTGAATCAAGATGAATCTGAGACTGCTAAGGAAATAAAAAACAAAGCAGTAGAAATCTACTCGCACCCTTCAGTTGTCAACAATGCAAAGTTAGCAGATGAGATTAAGAATGTCTTTCAAGGCAATCAATTTAACGCCCCAGTAACTTTTAACTGACTGGAGTCGTCCCCCAGGGAAGATGGGACAAAGTTAACTCCCGATGACTGGCGTGAAATCTGCCGCGAAATACTAACAGAACGGCGTAAGCTGACTACAAATCTTCTGACATCAATAGAAGGAGTCAACCTGCAAGTTGATGATGTTTACGTACCACTGGGATTAGTTGAGCGTAAAAAAGTATCCAAGCGTCAAGGTGATGTTTCTCCAGAACAGGGGTCAGAACTGTACAAGGAGACAGAAATCACCAAAACATTCGAGCATGATGCTTTTCTAGAAGAAGTTCTTAAACAGAAGAACACGCCCAAAAGTCAAGGTAAGCGAATCGCTATCATTGGCGAACCAGGCGCAGGAAAAACAACATTATTACAGCAGATTGCTGATTGGGTATCTCGTGAGATTGAGCAGTCGATTGTCATTTGGGTATCTTTAGCAGATTTGCGAGAGAAAGAACTAAAATCTTATCTGTTTGAGAGTTGGTTGACTCAAGTTGCTGAAAAAACAGGTAAAGCTGAAGCCACCAAGCAACTGAAGGATGATTTTGTTGCTCTGTTTAATCAAAATAATGTGTGGCTACTGCTAGATGGATTAGATGAAATGTCTGCATCTTCAGGTAATCCTCTAACAGAAATTGCCCGACAATTCCGTGAAGCAGGGTTAATTTCTCAAACGCGAATTGTGCTGACCTGTAGGGTTAATCTGTGGGATGGCAGCATTAATAAACTTGATAATTTTGATATCTATCGCACCTTAGATTTTTCTTATCCAAAAGACGTAGAGAAATTTATTGATAAATGGTTCAATAAAGTTGAAATTCCCGAAATTGGGAAGAAGTTATGCACAGCTTTGAAAGAACCGGGGAAAGAACGGATTCAAGATTTAGTAAAAAATCCTCTACGGTTGACGCTGTTATGCTTGAATTGGCAATCAGAAGATGGCAAATTACCCGATACTCAAGCGGGACTCTATCAGCAATTTGTTGATGACTTCTACAAGTGGAAAAAAGAAGAATTTGCTACAAACTCTCACCAGCGTCAGCAACTCAATATCAAATTGGGAGAATTGGCTAAAGAAGCAATAGACAGAGAAGCAACCCGTTTTCGCTTGCGGCAAGATTTTGTTAGTAAGTTTTTGGGCGATGCTGATAATAAAAATTCGCTGTTCAAATTAGCACTAAATCGCGGCTGGTTAAATCAGGTAGGCATAGATATAAATAGAAAACCTGTTTACGCTTTCTTTCATGCGTCATTTCAAGAATACTTTGCTGCTACAGCAATTGATGACTGGCATTTCTTTCTCAACCACATTCTTCACAATTCCAGTCAAGGAATTTATCGCATTTTTGAACCGCAATGGAAACAAACAATATTACTTTGGTTAGGTCGCTCAGAAGAAAATTTAAAACACCAAAAGCAACAGTTTATCGATGCTTTAGTGAACTTCAAAGACGGATTTCTTGAGTGGAATCAAAACTATCTACCCAAAGGATTTTATGGATATCGCGCTTATTTTTTAGCAGCCGCAGGTATTGCTGAGTTTAGAGGTTATTCTAGAGCCGATGAAATAGTAGCGCAAATTGTCAAGTGGCACTTTAGATGGCAGTTTATAGTACCTACTCTGATTAAACAGGAAGCTTGGTCAGCACTGCAACAAACAGACCGTACAAAAGCGATCGCAGCTTTAGTGCAACTACTGCAACCAAAAGATGTTCCCCTTTTAAAAAAACCGATCGCGGCCTTGTTACAAATGCGGCGATTTAAGAATCTGGATAGCAACATCCTTTGGGAAGTAACCCAAAGCTTGGGGGAAATTGGTACAGGTAATGAAATTGCGATTACTGCCTTAGAACAACTGCTGCAATCCAAAAATGTGTATCAATCCACTCGTTTAGATGCGGCAACAAATTTAGTGCTAATCGACCCCAGCAATGAAAATGCAATTGTTACTTTAGTGGAACTGGCGCTATCCCAAAGTATTACACATTATGAGGAGGCAAAAATCTTTCGCGAAATGAAACCCAATAGTGAAAAAGCATTTGCTGCCTTATTACCACTGCTACAATCCCAAGATGTGAAGTATCGTATCCGTTTGTTTTCAGCAGAAAGCTTAGAGAATATTGATACTAGTAACAAAAAAGCGAGACCTTTTTTATTGGAACTTCTGCAATCCAATGTTCAGCAAGACTATACCCATTGGCAAGCGGCAAAAAACTTATTGCGAATAGACCCAGGTCATGAAACAGCTATTACTACTTTATTTCACTTATTATTATCTGAAGATGTAAATTTGGAGGCGGCAGAACTTTTAAGCGAAATCCAATCAGAGAAAGAAAAGGCGATCACTGCTTTATTACAATTCCTGCAATCCCAACATGAGGATGACTACGGCCGTACCTTAGCGGCAGGAAGCTTAGGAAAAATTGATCCTGGTAATAAAATTGCGATTGCAGCCTTAGTACAACTGTTGAATCATGAGGATGGCTACATTCAACTTGGGGCAGCATCTAACTTAAGAAAAATCGCTACAGGAAATGAATTTGCGATTAATAGCTTAGAGCAAGTACTAAAATCTCAAAACTTAAACATCTATACTCGTTGGCTGACAGCAAAAACTTTAGGGCAAATTGACCTAAGAAATGAAAATGCGATCGCTACGTTATTGCAACTTCTAAAATCCCAAGACTCCAATGACTATAATCGTTGGCAGGTAGCAGAAAGTTTGGTGGAAATTGACCCAGGCAATGAAAATGCGAACGCTACTTTATTGCAAGTCCTCAAATCTCTAGATGAGGGTGGTTCTATCAGTAATAGAGCATTACTTAGTATATGCGACTTATGCAAAGGCAATCAAAAATTGATTGCTCAGTTATCCCAAAATTTACACCAATATCCCATTGGTAAGGTGATAGAAATTTTAGGAGACATTGGCACAGGCAATGAAAATGCGATCGCTGCCTTGCTTCAACTACTGCAATCCAAAGATGTTGATGACAGTGGGCATCAGCTGGCGGCATCACAATTATGCAAAATCGGCATAGGCAATGAAAATGCGATCACTGCTTTAGTACAAATGCTGCAATCAACAGATGTGAATAACAGCACTCTTTTGTGGGCAAACATTAGCTTAGAAAAAATTCTACAGGATAACAAGCATTGCTTTGCAGTTGCCAAAGCTTTAAGTAATTATTGGCGAGATGGTAAGTACTATAATATAGCCTTGAAATGCTCCCAGAATATGACTTACTCCGATTTCTATCGAGATTGGCACCAGCAGAATGTTGCTACTCGTGCGATGCGAAGCTTAAATAAAATCCTCTTCACAAGAATAATTTAAGTAATTTTGCACTGCGGTAAGTAACGACAGTTTGCCCCTTCGTTACTCAAACCAATCTTGACCTCCTGGTAATTTCGCTAAGTGATCATCAATAATATCTGGTAGTTCTTTAATTTGATATTTATAAGTTGAATTTAAAATATTTTTCGCAAAAACAATTAATCTTTCCTGATTCAGCCTTTGGATGATTTGACTAGGTTTTAATGTACCTTCATATATTTCTGCACTGGCTGGTCTAATTGCCATTGCTAAGGCTTCTTCTAAATATGTTTGCCATTCATCAGCTTTTATATAGTGGGATGTTTGATTACCTTTAAGATTTAATTTGGCAATTTGAATGATAGAGTCAGAAATAGAAGCAATCCATGAATTGGTTAACCGTTGTTCGATTTGATTTTTAATGAGATGAATAAATAATCTAACTAAAAAAGCTTCTATTTTCCTTAATATTGCCTGTTTACTCATTTCCTCCAAATCATCAATAATCTCTAAGGCATCATCATAACGACCTGCCAATATACTTTGTCTTAATTCTATTAATTCTTGTGTCATACATTAAGATATTTAGCGTACTAATAAAAATTAAATGCCTAATTCAAACTGATCAATAGCTTGAATGTCATCAGAAATATGGACACATTTTTCTAATAAAGCAATATTGAGTCCAGGTAATAATTCACTAGATTGAATCTGTTCATAACCATAAGTATCTATAAATATAGATGGTGTTTCTTCTCGTAAATGATAAAGTTTAAGCCGATTGATTTGCCAAACCCAAACTTCAGTCACTCCTAAGCGGCGGTAAATTTCTAACTTGTCAATGCTACCACTGGTAATGATTACCTCTACAGCTAAGTCTGGGATATCTTTCTTCTCGCCAATGGCGTAGCATTCATCTGGTTCAACTCCAGCTTGCTTGAGTTGTTTTCTAATAGTAGAAATTTCCATTGGATTGAAGCGAATGCGCCTTGAGTAAAGATAGCGTTCTATTAAAATAGCCAAACGTTTTTTGATATTTTCATCTCTGATAGATGGTGACACAATTTCTAAAATTCCATCTAAGTAAGTGACACGGTAGTGAGAGTTATCTTCTAGTTTGGCTAATAAAGCTTCATACTTTTGCCAACTAACGCCACTTGTCACAAATTTTTCCTTTAGGTCACCAGTGGATGCAAATTCTGCATCGTTTAAAAGTTCTTTCAGGCTGCTGACCATGATTTTCTTTCTCCTGGTAAGGCTATGCTGGTTTTTTCGGTCATGCCTTTGGTTTGTTAGTTTAATTATAAATTCAAATTCCCAGTCCACCGCGACTTCTATGCGCCAGGGCTTTTATAATGCTGTTATCCTCGTAACGATACACACAGAACGCCCCTGAAAGACTCATCGCCATGCTTCAGTATCCGAATCTCGAACAAGCGCTGAAATATCACTTCGGTTATGATAACTTTCGCCCTGGACAACGACAAATTATCGAAGATGCGCTGCAAAATCGAGATTTAATGGTGGTGATGCCTACGGGTGGGGGAAAATCTTTGTGTTTTCAGTTACCAGCTTTAATTAAGAAGGGTTTAACGGTGGTGGTGTCGCCGTTAATTGCTTTGATGCAAGACCAGGTGGAATCACTGCGAAATAATAATATTTCGGCAACTTTTCTTAATAGTAGTTTGAATGCCTATAAGGTGCGATCGCGTGAGGAAGCTATTCTTCAGGGTAAGGTAAGATTACTCTACGTTGCGCCCGAACGTCTCTTAAGTGAAAGGTTTCTGCCATTTCTAGATTTAGTCCATCACCAAATTGGCATTTCTACCTTTGCTATTGACGAAGCGCACTGTGTTTCTGAGTGGGGACACGATTTCCGTCCAGAATATCGTCAGTTGAAATCTCTGCGGAAACGTTATGCAGATGTCCCGCTTACTGCCCTCACTGCCACAGCTACAGATCGCGTCCGGAGTGATATCATCCAACAATTGGGATTAAAGCAACCTAGTATTCACATTGCTAGCTTTAATCGACAAAATCTTTATTACGAAGTTCGGACTAAATCTAAGTCTGCTTACGCGGAATTATTAGAACTTGTGAGGGAAATTGATGGTTCGGCAATTATTTATTGTCTAACTCGGAAAAAGGTTGATGAACTCACCTTTAAACTCCAAAATGATAAAGTTGGGGCTTTGTCTTATCATGCTGGTTTAAGTGACGAAGAACGTTCCCAAAACCAAACTCGCTTTATTCGTGATGATGTGCGTGTGATGGTGGCAACAATTGCCTTTGGTATGGGAATTAATAAGCCAGATGTGCGGCTAGTAGTTCATTTTGATTTACCACGTAATTTAGAAAGTTATTATCAAGAATCAGGTAGGGCGGGTAGGGATAGTGAACCTTCGCGTTGTACATTATTTTTCAATTTTAGTGATATTAAAACTATCGAATGGAGTATTAACCAAAAAACTGACCCCCAAGAACAGTTAATCGCCAAGCAACAATTACGTCAGGTAATTGATTACGCTGAAGGTACAGATTGTCGGCGGACAATTCAGCTTGGTTATTTTGGTGAAAGATTCCCGGGTAATTGTGGTAATTGTGATAATTGCCGTTATCCCAAACCAGTACAAGACTGGACAATTGAAGCCATGAAGTTTCTATCTTGTGTGGCGCGTTGTCAGGAAAGATTTGGGATGCTACACATTATTGAGGTGTTGCGGGGTGCAAAAACTCAGAAAATTCTGCAAAATAAACATGATCAACTTTCTACTTACGGTATCGGCAAAGATAGAAGTTTAGATGAATGGCGAATGTTGGGGCGTTCTCTGCTACATCAAGGGTTATTGGAACAAACCAGCGATGGTTACTCGGTTTTGAAACTTAACGCTTTGAGTTGGGAAGTGATGCGAAAACAACGTACAGTTTCCCTTGCTGTTCCCATCGCCCAAAAAATGAGTTTGGTAGAGGGAAGTGAAAAAGCTATTGAGGCAGAAATATTATTGCAGAGGTTGCGATCGCTCCGCAAACAATTGGCCGATGCACAGTCTGTTCCGCCTTATGTTGTGTTTCCCGATTCTACCCTGAAGTTGATGGCCCAGGCACAACCGCAATCTTTAAATGAGTTTGCTAAACTTTCTGGGGTGGGTAGTCACAAACTCGCCCAATATGGGAAGAAGTTTCTCACAGAAATCAAAGCATACCGTCAAGAACAAGGTAAGCCGCAAGTAAAAGAATATTCTACAGATTCTATAGCTTTTAAGAATTTACCTACTGACACTGAGTTGGTGACGTTAAGGTTGCATCAAGAAGGTTTGAGTATTGCCGAAATTGCCCACAAACGTAATCTTAGTCCTTCAACGATTCTCAATCACCTTTCTAAGTTAATGGAGAAAAATCAGGCTGTAGATTTAAATCAGTTGGTTCCGTTAGAACATCAACAAAAAATTTGGCAAGTTTTAGAAGTTCTGGGTGATATTTCTCTAACTCCTGTTAAAGAACAATTGGGTGAAAATTATACTTTTGATGAGATTCGGCTAGTTAGGGAAAAGTGGCGGCGGGAAAATCGCAGTTGATGGCTTTGTTGTTGATGGGGTGAATATCTCACGCAAAGACGCACCAGCGAAGCGTTCGCGGAGCGTGCCGTAGGCTCTAGCACGAAGTGCGTTAGGCGCGAATAAGAAGAAGGAGTTGAAAATGGGCGATCGCCTACACTAAAAGTATATTCTAGGGAACAAGGTCAATTTCTGTTGGCAGTGACTTTTAACCTATTGTTCCCTTTTTTAAGTTTTGCTAAGAATGAGTTGCTGTTTACAGATTTATGATCATGCTGAAAATAAGCGATCGCACGAAGTGCAGCGCCGTAGGCGATCGCCTTTGACAGATGTTAAGCAGCATCCATTACACCAGGGATTTCACTGCTAGACTCTGATGATTGAATTGCCGCCTCTTTAGGTGCTTCGCTTGTAGATTTAGCAGCCATCACAGATAACACTTTAGGTAGGCAAAGACAAACGACTGTATTTAGTAGGGTCAACAATAGACCATCCATGAAATTCATAGATATTATCCTCTTTTTCAAAACAAGCTTTTACTATTTCTTAGTTTGAAGCATAATTGGGCCAACAATTATATATGTAATTTTAATTATCTTTTAGACTATATAAGCGAGATAAATATTATTGATTAATAATATCTATATAGTAACTATCAACTCGAAACATGAAAAAATGGTATCATGAATTTACCGTGTTCAATCATCTAACTACAGTTATAAAACTGTCTATCAAGTAATAAAAAATAAGTAATAGGCAAGCACCTATTACCTATTAACCATATAATCATAGATTAGTCTTCGATTAGCAGATTTATACACTAATCTACCAATGGTTAGATATCTGACAAAAATTTAGTGCCACTAAAAAGCAGCACTATTGAATTAGTTCGTTGGCATATATTTTTCTGGCTGCAAGACAAGTAAGAAGTCGGTACGAATTATGCAGAGATTAGTACCTTCGGGCAACAAACTAACTCGGCGAACATTTGGAACAGAATTGAGGACTGAACTTACAAAATTGGTTACCTGTCAATATGTAAGTCGTACAATAGGGGAAACTGGTAGCTTCGATTTTGTTTGTGCCTGATGCCGAACTTTTTGGCGACGCTTTCGCCGGCTTGGGTTGACGTACCAGAATCATCGAGAGGAATTTGGGCAATGCTAAACAGGCGACAGCATTGACTAGGGTCAGTAGTAAAGCATCCACTAAATTCATAGGTAATCACCCCCGTTGAAAAATAGGTGGTCTCTGTTTTTTGGTTCGCAAAACTTAAGCAACTAAATTATTAGTTAATCTATTGCTCACAGTTTATATAACTTTACTTTAACATAAATTTTTATCAATACAACCGTTGGAGTTGTGAAGTACCTTACACATTCGGCTATGTAGATAATGAGGAGAAGTATTATAGCCTAATAGCAGAAAAATCTGTTAACAATTTAGTTTACTACATTTAGGTGATGTGTTATGACCAACATCCAACCTGCCTCTTCTTATTTATCTAATATTACCAAGCGAGAAAGCCAAGAATTACAGCGTTTGGTAGATTACAGCAATGTGGTTTCACTACCAGAAATTTGGCCCTTGGCAGCCAAGCGATTTGGTGATGTTGTGGCCCTGCATAATCCCCACACTAAACCAGAGGTAAAAATTACTTATGCCCAGCTAGTGGAGCAAATTCAACAATTTGCGGCTGGGTTGCAAGCGTCCGGAGTCCAAGCAGGCGATCGCATTTCTTTAATTGCCGATAATAGTCCCCGATGGTTTATTGCCGATCAAGGTATGATGACGGCTGGGGCGGTGAATGCGGTGCGTAGTTCCCAAGCCGAACGCGAAGAATTACTGTTTATCGTGGCCAATAGCGGTAGTACGGCATTGGTAGTGCAGGATTTAAGCACCCTAGATAAACTGCGTGAACGCCTAGATGATCTGCCCATTCAACTGATTGTCTTACTTTCCGATGAAGCGCCACCAGCAGAAGCTACTCCCAAAGTTGTTAATTTTCCTCAATTGCTAGAAATTGGTGCTAATCATACTCTGGTGCGAGTGCCACAAAAAGCCGATACTTTAGCTACTTTAATTTATACATCAGGCACTACAGGCAAGCCCAAGGGGGTGATGCTGTCTCATAGCAACTTATTACACCAAGTCAAAACCCTGGGTACCATAGTACAACCCCAAGCAGGAGACATCGTTCTCAGTATCCTTCCTTCTTGGCACAGTTACGAACGCAGCGGTGAGTATTTCTTACTTTCTCAAGGTTGTACACAAATTTATACCAACTTGCGTTATGTCAAACAAGATTTAAAAGAATTTAAACCGCATTACATGATAGCTGTCCCGCGTCTCTGGGAATCGATTTATGAAGGCGTGCAAAAGCAGTTCCGCGAACAACCAGCAAGCAAGCAACGCCTGATTAAGTTTTTGTTGGGCATGAGTGAGAAATATGTCAAAGCGCGCAGCATTGCCCACGGATTAAATTTAAATCATCTTCATGCCTCAGGATTGGAGCGATTAACCGCGAATATACTCACATTTGTCTTTTTACCCTTTCATGCACTAGGAGAACGCCTGGTTTATGCCAAAGTGCGCGAAGCCACTGGCGGACGCATCAAGCAAGTAATTAGTGGTGGTGGGGCGTTACCAAGGCACATAGATAACTTTTTTGAAATTATTAATGTCGAGATTTTGCAGGGTTATGGTTTAACAGAAACCTCTCCTGTGACAAATGCGCGGCGTCCTTGGCATAATATGCGGGGTTCATCCGGTCAACCAATTGCCGGCACAGAAGTGAAAATTGTCGATCCGGAAACGAAAACGCCTTTACCTATGGGACAACGCGGTTTGGTGCTATTGAAGGGGCCACAAATCATGCAAGGCTATTACCAGAATCTTGAAGCCACAGCGAAAGTAATTGATCCTGAAGGCTGGTTTAATAGCGGCGATTTGGGTTGGGTCACACCACACAATGATTTAGTGCTGACTGGTAGAGCAAAAGATACAATTGTTTTGACCAACGGGGAAAACATCGAACCGCAACCAATTGAAGATGCCTGTTTGCGATCGCCCTACGTTGATCAAATCATGCTCGTTGGACAAGACCAGCGCAGCATTGGTGCTTTAATTGTGCCTAATATTGAAGCCCTAGAAAAATGGGCAGAAAGTCAAAATCTGCAACTGCGTCCACCAGAAGAAAAACCCTCAGGTTCCAGCACATCTGTTGACCTGGAGAGTAAAATGATCCAGGACTTGTTTCGGCAAGAATTGAATCGGGAAGTGCAAAATCGTCCAGGTTACCGCCCGGATGACCGCATAGGGCCCTTCAGGCTGATTCAAGAGCCGTTTTCTATGGAAAATGGCTTGATGACACAAACACTGAAAATCCGGCGGCACGTGGTTGCAGAACGCTATCGCGATACTATTGACGGAATGTTTACCCGATAATTATTCCACTTGCCAACTATTAGAGTGAACGTGAAACTTTATGGATGTCTCCAACCCTCAACTACTTTTAAAGCGCGTCGTTAACGTCAAAGTCATTGTCACTCCCCTATGGAAAGAGGAAGTACAACAGCAATTGCAAGGCCAGATCAATCAAAGTGATCAGCAACTGCAACAGCTAGATTCTGAAGGACAAAGAGCAATTTCCGCAATTCAAAAGCAGAGTTTACAACCACCCGGCCCCCAAACTCTCCAACAAATTGACAATATCCAACTCCAAGTCAATCAAAAGAAAAGTGAACTGCTAGAGCAAAAAAATCAACTGCTGCAAAACCTCCAGCAAGTACAGTTTCTCGAATTGGATCAAGAAGTCAATCAATTTCAAATGGAAGGCTTTTTCCGGGTGGAAAAGGGTGATAACTTGATTAGCAAAATGCAAGTCGAAATCGTGCTGCGCGATGGCGTTGTCGAAGATATTCGCGGCGATATTTAACAGTTAATTCCTCACACCAACTTGCCTACTGGCAACTTTGAGTTAACCCTTGATAAAGGCGACTCCCAGGGCGACATTGTATCTGGGAGCCAGCCCACACAATTTGCCAGATAGGCGGTGAACTGACTAAGAGCGATCGCCCAAAAGTTGTCATTTCTATGCGATATTTAATTGTATCAACTGCATCGTTTTCATCAGTAGAAGTTTGCGTAATTTTCACTAAAACTTGATTTTGCTCTGGATAAACTACTTCTACCTTACGCTTTCTGTCCGCTGATATTTTATCTTCAACAGCGTTCACGGCTAGGGTAGCCGGATCACTACCATGAAGAGTAGATTTGATGGTTTCTAAAGGTATGTTTTTATACTGATAACGCTCCGGGTGTGTTTTCACATCTTGAGAATGTTGCACAATCGCAACTTGCTGTTGTTGACCATTGCCATTTTCCCCAATCTCGACAGATTGTTGGTGCTGATTGAAATAAAAGTTAGTACCAGCAGTGGCAAAGATACTCAGTACCAGAATTAAAAAAAACTTCCACTTTACTGAAGTCATAAGACTAAACAGAAATTTCCAACGGGTCAAATAAACATTTATAGCAATCCTATTGAAGTTTGGAAAAATTGCGATCGCTATTGCATAGTCAAACACAAATGTTTACAATAGGGGTTTGACAAAAAATGTATATTGTCATAATTAAAGACCTTAATCATATTTTGAAGGTTCCAAGGGTCATTTGTTAATCATCCTTTGGAGAGATGAGGACTATTGGTTGGTCATTGAAAAATTTATTTCCCCCAATCCCCAGTCCACTAAAATAGAAAATCTCAACCCTAAAACTCCTCAGCCGAGATACAATTCGATCTGGCAAAAGCTGTTAAAGTCCATAAACCATTGATTCTAGAACCACCATATGAGCATTCACGAAGTATTTATGCCGGCGCTGAGTTCCACAATGACCGAAGGAAAAATCGTTTCCTGGGTGAAATCGCCAGGCGATAAAGTGGAAAAAGGCGAAACCGTGGTGGTTGTGGAGTCAGATAAGGCAGATATGGATGTGGAATCCTTCTACGAGGGATATCTGGCTCACATCATAGTAGATGCTGGTGACACTGCGCCTGTAGGGTCGGCGATCGCCTACGTAGCCGAAACCGCAGCCGAAATAGAAACCGCCAAGTCTATGGCTAATTCCGGTAGCGCTGCGGCCACTCCCGCCTCCACTCCCGAACCAGTAGCGGCCACCGCCTCTGTAGCGACACCCGCCACCGCTAGTCAAAACGGTTCTAACCATCGAGAAGGAAGACTTGTAGTTTCACCCCGCGCCCGCAAGTTGGCCAAAGAGCTGAAAGTCGATTTAACGAGTCTTAAAGGTAGTGGCCCCTATGGTCGCATAGTCGCTGAAGATGTGGAATCTGTCGTTAATCAAGGCCAACCACCCGCCGCAAAATCCACACCAACATCCCCAATCACCCCAGTACCGGTACCAACACCTGCACCTGCACCTGCACCCGCACCAGTAGCAGTTGTGCCTGGTCAAACAGTTCCTCTAACTACCTTCCAGCAAGCCGTAGTTCGGAACATGGTAGCTACATTATCTGTGCCAGTTTTCCGTGTGAGTTACACAATTACCACCGATGGCTTAGATAAACTTTACAAACAAATTAAATCCAAAGGCGTGACAATGACAGCGCTATTGGCTAAAGCCGTAGCGGTAACATTACAAAAACATCCATTATTAAACGCCAGTTATTCTGAACAAGGCATTGTATATCATTCTGGTATCAACATTGCCGTAGCCGTAGCAATGGATGACGGGGGATTAATTACACCAGTGTTGCAAAATGCAGACATGGTAGATATTTATTCTATTTCCCGCACTTGGAAATCCTTGGTAGAACGTGCTAGAGCAAAACAACTACAACCCGAAGAATACAACAGTGGTACATTTACCCTTTCTAATTTGGGTATGTTTGGTGTTGACACATTTGATGCTATTTTACCTCCCGGACAAGGCTCAATTTTAGCCATCGGTGCATCTCGTCCCCAAGTTGTAGCCACAGGCGATGGTTTATTTGGCTTGCGGCAACAAATGCAGGTAAATATTACTTGTGACCACCGCATTATTTACGGCGCTCATGCTGCGGCCTTCTTGCAAGATTTAGCAAAATTGATTGAAACCAATCCTCAATCTTTAACAATGTAGACCGTGAAAAAGCAGCTTTAAACCTTATCTTTTGGTACAAGATACCAAATTTAATGTAGAGACGTGGCAATGCTGCGTCTCTTTTAATTAGCTAGTTAATAAAGTGGGCATTGCCCACCTCATCAATTCATCCCTTCACACAAATCACTTGCTTTAAAGTGGCTACAACTTCTACCAAATCCGCTTGATTTTCCATAACTTGGTCTATGGGCTTATAAGCACCAGGAATTTCATCCAAAACACCTGTATCTTTGCGGCATTCTACACCCTTGGTTTGCTCAATTAAATCATCAAGTGTATAGGCATTTTTGGCCTTATTTCTAGACATTAAACGCCCTGCACCATGAGAGCAAGAACAGAAACTATGAGCATTACCTTTACCTTTGACAATGAAGGATTTTGCTCCCATTGAACCAGGGATAATGCCATAATCTTCAGTCTGGGCGCGGACTGCACCTTTACGAGTCACATACACATCTTCATCAAAATGCACTTCTTTTTCGGCGTAATTGTGGTGACAATTTACCTGTAATAAAGGTTTAGTTGCTTTTCCACCCGCCAAATGCTTCTCGATGATGTGCTTAAAACGCGCCATCATCACATCACGGTTAAAACGTGCGTAGTCTTGCGCCCACTGCAAATCATGCCAATAAGCTTGAAATTCTGGCGTCCCAGCTACAAAGTAGGATAAATCAGGATCAGGCAATTTATTACCTGCCATTTTAGCCAACTCTTTGGCTGTACTAATATGACACTGGGCTAGCTTATTACCAATATTGCGAGAACCAGAATGCAACATTAACCAAACTTGGTTTTCTGTATCAAGGCATACTTCTATAAAGTGATTTCCTCCGCCAAGAGAACCCATTTGTTTCATGGCTTTGCGTTGCAAATCTTGCACACCTGGATGCAAGTCGGTAAAATCACCCCACCGTTGCCAATTAGTAGCAGATTTTTCTACATCTTTATTTTCATTAAAGCCAGTAGGAATTGCTGCTTCAATATCTAGGCGAATTTTCTTTAATTTGCCTTCGAGTTGTTCACCTGTAAATGGCGTTTTGATGGCGCACATACCGCAGTTATGAACAAATACCCCAGCTTTTAGGGCAAAGTTATGGTACTCCGGCACTGTCAAACAGTAAACATCTTCTGTGTAATTTAAAGGAATTACTGCTACAACTTTGTGATTGCACTGATGTTCTTTCCGGCGATGGTTATGTAATCCAATGGGAGTTTTAATTTCTGCCCCACAAATATCACAAGTATAGTATCGGTTAGCAATTTCCTGTGATTTTGCCCTTCCTTTTTCACTTTTATTGTATTTGACTAAATATTCCTTACCTCGCAAACCGTTCTCTGCAACTGCGTTTCTAAAGTGTTCTGGTTGCTGTTGCATGTACTGAATAATATTTCTGGTTCCTCTCTCTGCATAATATTTATATCCTGCGGGAGTTTGTGCTTTTCGAGACAAAGAAGCTATTCTTTTCTCTTCAAATTCGGGAGACTGCCAATGTTGATTACGTTCTACTAAAGAGCGATGATAAGTAGAATGATCGCGATCGCCCATAAACTCCAAATTATCTGGTCGATTATCAGATTCCTGGAAATTGCGATGATGAATGACTGTTCTTTGTCCCGCAAATTGGGGAATCTTGTTGAGTAAACCAGACCTAGCAATAACCCAATGCGCTTTTTGCCACCTACCAGAGTATGGTTGGGCAATTAAGGTATAGCCATCTTTGTCAGTTTTGGAATAGAAGGGCATTAAGGAAGTCCCAGACGAAAGCAACTGAGCTTCTTGGTAAGAGCCATCCCGCAACATGAACTGGTGATCTGGGGTACAAATAATTTCTTCACCATTATCCAAAATTACTTTTACCAGAGAGGCATTACGTCTGGTCAATTTAGCCGTTGCTGGCGCCGCAACAATTTTTCCTGTGGGGGTACAAGCGTAGACAAAAAACTCTTTCCCCTCAGTGGTTAGGTCTTTCAGACGATAAGACTGACCATCAACTACAGGAATTAAGGTATCTCCCACAAAGCAACCAATATCTACACCGACAGCAGCAGGAATAATTGCCTCTTTGGTAGCAATAACAGAACCAACTAAAGCACCTTTACCTAAGTGAACATCTGGCATCAAGGCGACATGTTTAAACACAAATGGTAGTGATGCTACATTTTTTGCCATCTTGGTTTCATCTGATCCCAAAGGGTGATTTGCCCAAGATAAAACAGGATATGGGGTGGTAATTTCTAACTTTTCGTAGGGCATTTTTTTATGGAGAATAGGGAGTGGGAAGAATAATTTTTAAATTTCAGGTCGTTAAGAATTTTATACTACAAATGTAATACAGGAACTAACTGAGTGTCAAGGCGATCGCCAAAGGTGCAGGCGCAGCCATCGCCTGAAAATGAATTAAAATCTGTAAAGGACATGACTATGGCTAAATCCTAATCCTATGGCAACGCGTCAAAACACCATCTGGGAAAACTTTTTATCGCCTGTAGTACGGCTGTTAATTGATGAGGAGCAGTTGCGGCGTTACGCTAATAGTATTGACTGGGAACAAGCAAGCGATCGCTTTAAACAATCTGATGTCATCATCCCCCCGTACTACAATAACCAACACTTTCACGGCATTGAGGGTGGATATCTCAACCCCAGTGCGGCGGTTTCCTACGATGCCATTACTCAATACGTTCTCCCACCCAGCGAAACTGTAGTACGCCAAGCTTTAATTGATGCTATCAAGGTGAAACCACGGCGCATACTCGATTTAGGCTGCGGTACAGGTACCACAACTTTGATGTTAAAACAGGCTTTTCCCCAAGCCGAAGTTATAGGTTTAGATTTATCACCTTATATGCTGGTGAGGGCAGAAGATAAAGCCAAAAGTGCTGGTTTAGATATACTCTGGCAACATGGCAATGCGGAAACAACTAATTTCCCTGATGCTGCTTTTGATTTAGTAACAGCTTCTTTACTATTTCATGAAACACCAATTGTAGTATGCCGGGCAATTCTACGAGAAAGCTTGAGGTTATTGGTAACTGGTGGGCAAGTATTAATTCTCGATGGTAATCAGAATACCTTACGGCAGTTAGATTGGCTCAATGATGTATTTGAAGAACCATATATTCGTGAGTATGCTGCTGACAATTTAGACGCGCGTATGGGTGCAGAAGGGTTTGAAGCCGTGCGAACTCAAGATGTATGGTGGATCAATCAGCTAACTAGCGGGGTGAAACCAATTTCTCAGGACACTCGCCAGTACACACCAACACCAATAGATCACACAATAGATAATAATGATTTGGAGGACTTTGGATCTCCAGTGTTTGGCATAACGGCATGAGTTTAAAGGCAGTTCTATTTGATTTTAATGGCGTTATCATTAACGATGAGCGCATCCACCTACAACTAATAGATGAGATTCTCATAGAGGAAAATCTACAACCCCAAAAGGTAAGTGAGCGTCAAGCTTCCTTGGGCAGAAGTGATCGCGCTTGTTTTCAAGAACTGCTGACGAATCGCGGTAGAGTAGCTACACAAGAGTATTTAACTCAGTTACTGCACCGTAAAGCCCAAGCTTATGTACAAGAACTCGAAAAACTCGACAAATTACCCTTGTATCCAGGTGTAGAAGATTTAATATATCAGGTGCGTTTGCGTAATCTGCAACTAGGGTTAGTTAGTGGTGCTATTCGTCAGGAAATAGAACTGGTATTGGAACGAGCCAATCTAGCTGAATACTTTACAATTATTGTCGCGGGTGATGATATCACTACCAGTAAACCCCAACCCGATGGTTATTTGCTGGCAGTAGAAAAATTTAACCACAAATATCCCGATTTGCATCTCCAACCACAAGAGTGTCTGGTAATTGAAGATACACTACCGGGAATCCAAGCAGCGAAACAAGCACAAATGCAAGTAGTTGGTGTAGCGCACACATACCCCTTTCATATGCTTCAGCGTTGCTGTAATTGGACTGTAGATTATCTGATTGATTTAGAATTGGAACGAGTCCAGGAAGTTTATTCGCAAAAACAAGTTAAACTTACTGTGCCTGAGTGTTAAGATATGGTATGTGTATCAGAGTGTGTAACTCTGCATTCACAAGGGGAATTAGCTCAGTTGGTAGAGTGCTGCGATCGCACCGCAGAGGTCAGGGGTTCGAGTCTCCTATTCTCCATTTGTACATTAAATAATTATTGTCAGTTTTAAAGAATTTTGTCCAAAACTACACAACTAAAGGGCATAAGTTCCCTATTCTCCTGGCTTTCATCATTATATCAGTGGAGATTACAAGTGGGTGGCGATGCTGCGACAGGCGATCGCTTCTGAGATGGATCGGATTTCGCAACGGTTGACGCTGCGAATTCAGGAGTTGGCGGAACGATATGATATACCTTTGCCACAGTTAACGAGTAAGGTTGAAGAGTTGACGGCTAAGGTTGAGGGGATTTACAGAGAATGGGGTTGCTGTGGTAACAGATAAACAGGAAGCAAACTATAAAATTTATCTTGATGTTTGTTGTCTAAATCGTCCTTTTGATGACTGGATACAAGAGCGAATTCGTTTAGAAGGGGAAGCTATTCTTCGCATTATGGAACGCATTCGCGCTGGAGAATGGCAGCTTGTTACTAGCGAAGCCATCAGTGTGGAGTTAGAGAGAATGCGTAATCTCGACAAATTGGAGAATATATGAAAATTATTAGAATTTGCTGTGATTTCTATCAACATAGATGAAGAGGTGGATTCTCGTTCGCAGCAATTGGAAGGATTAGGTTTTGGCCTTTATGATTCCTTTCATATTGTTTGTGCAGAAGTCGCTCAGGCAGATGTTTTACTTTCTACCGATGACCGTTTACTGAGGAACTCACTACGGCATCAAGGTTTGCTAAAAGTGTCTGTAGATAATCCTGTAACTTGGTTGATGAAAACTTTTTTGAATTAGGAGGATAAATAAATGATGACACCAATTGAATTGAGAAAAAAAGGTTATCAGGTTTTAGTAGAAAATTTGGGTCAAGTTGATGCTATTCGTTTTTTACAACAAGCTGGATGGGGAAGCGGTGACTATACACAAGAAAGAAAGGAAATTTTAGATAGAGTCACAAGAGAAGAGTTTTGGGAAGACCTTAAGCGAATTAGAGAAAGAAAGGTTAAATAATATTTTTGAATGATTGACGCCTAAGATTAAGGAATTGGCAGAACAGTATGATACGCCTTTGCCACAGTTTACGAGTGAGGTGGATGATTTGACAAGTAGGGTTGAGGGGTATCTGCAAAAAATGGGTTTATATGGTAGCTAGTGGTTGGAAAAAAATTCCTTTGGGTGATGTGTTGAAGCTTCAACGTGGTTTCGATCTTCCCCACACTAAGCGTCAACCTGGTGATATTCCTGTAGCAATAAATGAGAATTGGGGAAAATATGAACTCAAGCACCTATGAAAATGACTTTTATGCTTGGACACAAGAACAAGCAGACCTGTTAAAAACAAGACAACTCCATGAAATCGATTGGCAGAATATTGCCGAAGAAATAGAAGACATGGGACGCTCAGAAAAACGACAATTAGAAAGCAGATTAGAAATCTTAATTATGCACCTCTTAAAATGGCAATTTCAGCCTAACTTGCGCTCTCGCAGTTGGCAATTAACCATTAAAGAGCAACGCCTGCGTTTAGAAAAGCTCCTGCAAAAAAACCCTAGTCTTCAACCTCATCTAACTGAAGCCATAGAAGATGTTTATCCTCTGGCTACCATTAGCGCTGAAAGAGAAACGGGATTGTCATCATTTCCCCAAACCTGTCCCTACAAACTCACAGAGATTTTATACCCTGAATTTTTACCAGAGTAAATCATGACACCTTAAATAACTTTCTTAATTACAAATTATTTATGGCGATTTTTTTTGAATTTGAAGCAGATTTTGTTGACTCATTACGTTGTATACCTATGCAGGTACGCTACAAATTAGATACCTGTGGTATCAAATTAAAATTGTCCGATTGGCATCACATGAATCAAGATGAACGTACAGCTTTAGTTGAATTACCTTGTACCACAGAAACAGAAATTAAAGCTTACCAAGACTATCTCCAGCAATTAATTTTAGACCGCACAGGCAAACCAGCGGCAACACTACCGATTGAATCTGAGCCTGCATGGATGGACTCTAGTAATATACCCACTAGTATCCAAGAAAAGGCCCAGGAAATAGGTGTTATCCTCACGCAACAACAGTGGGCAAATTTAAATCCATTACAGCGATTTGCCCTGATTAAACTCAGTCGTTCCGGACATGAAAACAAAAACTTTCCTCAGGCGATCGCAGAATTTAATCTGCGAGAATGAGTCATAATTATTTAGCCAAAGAAAACTAACGTCTGTAGTCTGAGTTACACTTTGTTAACGCTTTGCTATCATCCAGTGGTTTACTCATAAATTTGTGACTAAATATGTGAGGATAACCAAACATGGCTGCCAAAAAAATTTTGATGCTCGTTGGGGACTATGTGGAAGACTACGAAATCATGGTTCCCTTCCAGGCGTTGCAAATGGTAGGACACACCGTCCATGCAGTTTGCCCAGATAAAAAAGCTGGTGACAAGGTGCGAACAGCAGTTCACGACTTTGAAGGAGACCAGACTTACATTGAAAAACCTGGTCACAACTTCACTTTAAACGCCACCTTTGCCGAAGTAGAACCAGAAACCTATGATGCTTTAATTATCCCTGGTGGACGGGCGCCAGAATATATTCGTTTAAATCAGCAGGTACTAGAAATAACTCGTCATTTTTCTCAATTCAATAAGCCCATAGCTGCTATTTGCCACGGTTTACAGTTGTTAGCAGCGGCTGATGTTTTGCAAGGCAAGCGTTGTACTGGCTACCCTGCTTGTAGCCCAGATATCCGTACTGCTGGCGGTATCTACGTTAATATTGCCGTTGATGAGGCTATAGTTGATGGTAACTTAGTGACAGCGCCCGCTTGGCCGGCTCATCCCCGTTGGTTATCAGAATTTCTGAAAGTACTGGGAACTAAAGTTGAGCATCTAGAAATAGCTGCTATCAAATGATGATCGGGAACGGGGAATAGGGAATAGGAAGACAATGTGTGTAATTAATTTTATCTAAGTACTTACTGGTCGTCGAGGCATGGCATCACAGAATATAGATGATCAACTAAAATATTTTTATTGCTGTGCCTCTGACACAAGTTCGTATACAATTTGGAAATGGTCAGTAATCAAAAACAACTGATAGCAAACCGTGGATAATTTTATAAGTTTTGCCAACGATTGAATGTGGCGAATACTACTATTATTTGATCAATTGCTGTAAATTTAATTTGTAGTTGTTTGTCAGGACTATATCACCTATAGACTTTAATCAATACAACTGATAAACAAAGCACAGAAAATTATTCTTACAGCCAGAATGCTTGTCAATATTGAGTTAGGCAATTTTAAATTTTGAATGAGCAAATTTTGAATTTCTTTACAGGAAGTAAAGCTATAGTGTATTTAGCAATGCTGCTGTTGGCGTGGCTAAGATTAAGTTCTAATGCCGAATTATTTTTGATGAATTTGTTTGGAAAGACACTCTAACTCGATGACAGGCAAAAACACAAGACATAATGCATTTCTGCGGCTAGTGTCTGGTAACGTGGCAGCTTTTGGTTCAGAATCTCGCTACTCGCTGCTTACCAGTAAAGAGGTAGTAATTGGACGCGACCCCACCTGCCAAGTTGTCTTGGATGCCATGATGTATCGGATGGTATCTCGCCGTCATGCTGTGGTTCGTCCCCTCTCCTCATCTCCAGATAGTAAATTTAGTTGGGTAATTTGTGATTTAAATAGTGCCAATGGCACTTTTTTAAACGGAAAACGCTTGTCTGGTTGTCAGGAATTACATGCAGGCGATCGCATTTCTCTGGGTTCTGATGGGCCGCAATTTATTTTCGAGTATGATTTGATTTCTCAGCCTACGGTGATGACTAACCAAGTCAAGCCGCTACCATCAGCGTCCAAAACCCACGGACACACTTATTTAAAACAACCTGATTCGGTAAGCTTCACACAACTTTTTCCGATTATTTCCACTGGTAAAGATTTAACTCGTAAAGCCTATCTCATACCAGGAATCCTCACGGTAATATTTGTGGTGCTGATGTTTGCTACTGTCGGTCAGCCCCAAGCTAATCAAGTGATAGTTGCAACTTACATCGCCTCGGCTGCTTACTATTTTGTTTATCAACTTTGCGGTAAGCAAAAGCCTTGGTGGGTACTCATGGGAGCAGCTTTATGCACAACGCTGATTTTGCTGAGTCCCTTGTTGGATTTATTTATCTTTGTGTTTCGCGTTATTCTGCCTGGTAACTTGCCTACACCTCAAGAGCCTATCACCTTTACAGAATTGTTGGTACGGATGTTTTTTGGTGCCGGCTTGATGGAAGAATTACTCAAGGCGTTACCTTTAATTGGGGCATATTTCATCGGTCTGGGTTTACCTTCTCCTTGGCGAGAACGTATCGGTATTTGGGAACCCTTAGATGGTATTCTCCTGGGAACGGCTTCAGCTGTAGGCTTTACCTTGTTGGAAACTCTCGGACAATATGTGCCGGATATTACCCATAATGTCACGCAACAAGTGGGAATAGGCGCGGCTGGCCAATTAGCGGGTTTACAACTGCTAATCCCACGAATTTTAGGTTCTGTGGCCGGGCATATGGCTTATAGTGGCTATCTGGGATATTTTATTGGCTTGGCTGTCCTCAAGCCGCGCATGAGTTGGCAGATTCTTTCTATTGGTTATCTCAGCGCTTCTGCACTTCACGCGTTGTGGAATGCCACAGGATCTATTAACGCTTTACTGTTAGTGGTAGTTGGGGTGTTATCATATGCCTTCTTAATGGCAGCAATTCTTAAGGCCCGGGTATTGTCACCGACGCGATCGCAAAATTTCGCCACCCGCTTCATTGGCCCCAAGTAAGGGCTAGTACCGTTATGGGGAAGTCAAAAGTCAAAAGGCAAAAATAAGAATATCAGAATTGAATGTCAAAATTTCATGATCTCCTCAGGATGTATCGTTTTTGCCTTTTACCTTTTATTTCCTGACTTGAATAGTTGCTGAAATAAATTGACAACCGCTTACTATATCTGGGTTGCATCATTTTATCAATCGTCGTCATTTTGCTAGCTGATTGGAAATTCGACTAATAAAATTCTGATTTATGTCTTCAGATAGATGTGTTTATTTCCACATCAATCTAAGGTGGGGATTATCAGATACTTGTGTATCAAAAATAATCAAAAATTTAAAATCGCAACGTAAAATTATTCGCTGGCAAATACTTGCAGCCAAAAATTACACCAAGCTGTGAGATATGAAAATAGTAGAATAATTAGTCTATTCTTCAGACTGAGAATTTTTTATTTGTCTGAAAGCATAGTAGGCGATCGCTACACTAACTTTTGCTTGTTCCAGTTCCGATAAAGTTGCCCAATCTCGGTTATTCACCTGATTAATAATAGATTTCACATCTCTCGATTCGTTGCTACGCATAGCATAGGCAAAGGGACGTGCTAAAACCAATAGATCGTCTGTGTTCCAAGTAGGTAGAACAGATTGAACACACTGTACTAGTTCTTCGCCGATTGATTGTTGAGTCGCAAAAATTTCTGTAGCTTTTTGGGCGATAGTTTTCAGCCAACCTTGAGGGACATTAGCAGCAAAGGCTGAACTTAAAATCACTTGCAGATGATCCACAACTGATTGATTTGTATTACATTTGTAGTGAGAATTAGTGACAACGTGATCCCATAAGCTGTCTAGATGCCCATAAAAAGCTTCTGATTTTGTTGTTAGTTCTTCGTGGGTCAGTAATTCCTCCATAGCAAACTGCTGTTCTAGTTCGCTAAAATAAGCATCTGACTCATCATCAGCCGGATTCCAAGGATAAGTGCCGTCTTCTGGTTGTAGTAACGTATCTAATAACTCTAATTCCATCTGGGAAGATAAAGCGTTAAAGGTTTTTGATTCGTTATTTTTATTGATCATTTTTTTGTCTCCCGATGAATTATTTATTAGTATTGACAGCTACAACTGTCAAAAGCACATTTCCGCAAAAAATTCAATTTTATCTAAACTTAAAAATAGGTTTTTGAAACTAGCATTATTCAATCCAGATAAATAATGATTTTGTATTGGGTAAACAGACACAGATAAAACAATAAATAGGTTGTACTTTAAGTCCCTTATCCCCAGAGGGGCCCCGAGTTCCCTCCTAAGAATCTTCAATCACAAACTGCCAAATTTCACCACGCGAACTACCAAACTTTAACTGCATTCCCGACTGTAATGGCACTTCCTCGCGGAGGATTTGTTGCCAACCATTAGGGCCTAAACACCAGGTGGTGCCGTAGGTAGAAAAATCTTGGAGATAATAAGTTCTAACTGGAGTAGTACCAGTTAAGGTGTTTCGACATAAAATTTCGGCGTGACGTTTGGAAACCGAGGGTTCGGGGATGACAATATCATTATCTTTCGTGCGACCGATGCGGGTAACTCCAGATCGTAATACCCACGTTTCTCCACCGGATGAAAGCGATCGCAACGAAGCTTGAGGAATTGAGGAATTGAGGTTAGGTAGTACAGTCTCTGGTATTTCTGTAACGCCTTCATCAAAACTCTTAATGAGTTCGCCATCAAAATCTGGATGCAGATACAGCACAGGCAAAGTCCAAGCAGGTTGATTGAACTTATAAAGTGTTAATAACTCTTGTCTAGCTTCTGCTACTGCTTCATCAATTGATTTACGCGATCGCAAAGCCGCAGTAAAGGCCTGAATAAAACTGTGGCTTTCGTGGTCAGCAATTTGATCACGCATTCCCAACACCGCAGGCACACCATGTCGAATCAACACTTCTGCCATACTGCTAGCGGGGATAGCTTGGTGATGACTAGAGGCTGGTTGTGCGCCCCAACAAGCATTAAAAACTGCTAATTTCAACCCACTACGGGTTAAAACTTGGGCTATTTCTATGCCATTCAAGGTCATACCTGGGCGCAACAAAAATAATCCTCCATCTGGGCCTGGTAGTCCATGACCAGCATAAAAGAAAACATTGTATGCCTTAGTTTCTAACTCTTGAATTAACTCTTGTGGTGTTGGTTGCAGAAGTGTCTTGACGTTACAAGGTGCATATCCTTGAAAACTGCGCTGTTCCAGAATTTGTTCTAAAATTATTGCTTCTTGTTCTAATTGCAGATTATCATCATGTCCTAAAACCAGGAGAATATTTAAAGTCTGGTCGGTTCGCAAATACGGTAGGGCTTCAACTTCACTAGTAGTGCGACTAAATAATAAATCTGGTGACAGAGACATTGCCGGCTGTCCAGGTTCGCGCTGCATAATTTCCCAAGGCAAGGCAATAAGATCGGGGTCACGAATTTCTAGGCGAAAGCGCAAACGCCTACGCTGCCCCATAGCCATGCCGCGACTACGTTCGAGACTACCGAGAATCGGCCCATCGAAGACCCAACGCCAGAGATTAATGCCGAGGTATTGCATTAAACGAATACTATAGCTGGTGGTTTGTCCAGAAGGCGGGGCAACCAAGTTGATGGGTGATGGATTTATTTGCCCTTGGTTAGAGCCGGGATGAATATCTAAGCCACTATGACCAGCAAACATCTGCTGCCATTCTTGCCAAACTTGAGTGAGTTCAACAGGCCATACGCAGTCATGCAAAACATAACCACTGGGATAGGGAGCCTTAACCACCCAAATGGCGAAGTTATCTGTGCCAGTGTTGATCAGACGGGCGATCGCCAAGTTTAAGGATGGCATGGATTCATGACACTAAAAGGTAAATACAAATTATTTTCAATTTTCCCAAAATAATTTTCTTTTGGTAAAAAGCTGTTTTGGCAAGTTTTTCATCTGTTTACTAGCTGTATTATTTCAGGTTTTTACTAATTTATCGAGGATCTTAATTAGTTGGATGAGAACGCTACTGTGCATTAGGTACTGGAGTTTGGCTGAAATCAGCATCACAGGGATTATCATGGTCTGGTTGCAAGACAGAAACATCAAAACGTTTTAGTTGAGATAATTCAATTCGCTCTATTGTCTGTGCTTGTGGAGGTTGAGCAACATTAGAATTAACGTCACCTGGAGGAGAACACAGGCGCATCTCCACCCACAAATCTACAGTAGCAGGCTGGGGAATGGGTTGAGTTTCGATTACTTGCCAAAAACTTCCTGGGGGAAATGCTGCGAAATTACCCAAAGGGATGTCACTGTTGGTTTGAATCACCCACCCAGGTTCGAGGTTATTCAGCGATCGCTCTGGAACTGGATTAGAGACAGTGGGTGGTGGAGTTCTCACAGGAAAAATATTTGCAGGCGATCGCAGTAGCATAATCAAGTATCCTAATCCACCAGCTGCGATCGCCAAGATTAACGGCACTATTAAACTTAACGGCAGTCTCGTAATTTTCGTAGGCTGATTTTCGGGCAGGACTTTCGTTTTTTGGTTGGGACTCCCCTCTAGTAATGTTGGTTGCAAGCCTTTAGTTCCAGAACTTGCCACTGGCATCGCCAAAACATCAGGAATGACGGCTTTTACAGTTAACTCTGGTTCTACGTACTTGACTCGATAGTGTATTAACGCCAGCGTGACATTATCATGTCCGTTTTTCGTATTAGCGATTTCTACTAATCTGTCAGCAACCTTCACTAGATCATTTTCACCCGTGAGAATTGGTAAAATTTCTGTTTCCCAATAATCTTCTACGCGGTCAAAATCACTCAATCCATCAGATGTCAGCAAAAAAATCGCATCTTCATCCACAATAAATCGCTGGGAAGTAGGATGTAATGAGGCACTGGAACTCATTCCTAGAGCTTGCACCAGCGAGCCAGCACCACCCTGTTGTACAGCTTCCCGGTAGATAGCATAGCCAAGTCTAACTTCACGAGCCGCCACGTCATCGTCAAGGGTAACTTGATAACAACCGTGATCAGTAATCCAGTAGGCACGACTGTCACCAACGTGAGTAATATAGATTTCGTGGGCAATAGGTAACGCCATCACCAAAGTTGTACCCATGCGTTGGCGGGCATGGCGATTTTCACTATCATTGCGTTGGCTAATTTTATCATTGGCAATAGCTACGGCTTGATCTAAATCAGCCAGCACCAAAGAAGGTTTTAAATGATCGTAGGGAACCGATGTGATTTGCTGTACCTGCTGCTGGATGGTTTCAATGGCTAAATTAGAGGCCACATTACCTCCTTCGTGTCCACCAATGCCATCACAGACAATAGCTAAAGCCGTGGCTTGGGGTGGTTTACTCACAACTGTGCCACTGGCGGGGTAACAGGCATCTTCGTTGCGTTGGCGACTGGGCCCTGTGTCTGTTTTGGTGACGATTTTAATTTTGGGAGTTTGTGAACGTCCTAAGTCTGCCAGTCCTTGATCTAAAACTGTAATTAATACTTCTGTTGAGTTAATTTCTCCCTGAATGAGAAAGTTGCTCAGTTGCTGCAAAAATTCAGCTATGGCTGGTCTGGATTCCGCTTGTAATTTTTGCCAAAATGCACCTAATTGGGGCAAGTCTGGTGCCGTTGCCGCGTCAAAACGCAATTCTAACAAGCGCACTAATGATCCTTCTACCCGCAGTACATAAGGATCTATTAAGCTAGTAGCCACCCCTTCACTTTTTAAAGGTTGCCACAAATTAGCTATCTGCCATAGCCAATTAAGTTGACGCATTGATGTTGCTTGGCGCCAAGCGGTAGTTAACTGGCTACATAGCTGTACTTGTGTGGCTGAAGCATCTGCACATAGGGGCGGCTTCTCTAACAACAAAATCTCTTTACGGGAGTTGCCATCAGCTAGGGGCAATACTCCATATACCTGTGGTACGTTTAAACTGTAAGGAATTAGTCTTAGATAAGCTTTGATACCCTGGGAATTTTCTAACTCAGGTGCATGGGGCAGTAACCCCGGTTTCCTATCTAAAACCACAGATTTAGAAATGACTAAATAGCGATCGGCTAAAATATCTCCAGGGCTACCCACAGTCAAATTTTCGCCCACAACCCAGAGGTAACGTTTGGGAAGAGGTGCAGAGCATCGCTGGCAAAACTTGTGCGTTAAGGGATTCGCAGCCAGACAAGCTTCATTTGGGCAGTAGAGCGTTGCCGCATCATTTTCCATAGTGTTCGCAGTAATCAGCGATTGGCAATTTCTTCAACAGCATTGTTAGCGGTAATCTAAACCGCTGATGTTTCTTCTGGGATTCGATATATCTAACTGGGGATCATGGTTTTAGCCAGCAGACACCAGCGTATATTAATAATTAATTTTCTTACTTATGCAAATAACATACTCCTTAGTCAACCCTACAGCCTAATGATAGCCTCTACTCCTCTATGGCTCTACATTGCCAGAGCGACTAAAACTAAATCTGTCATCAAAGCATAACTCACGCCTAATTGTGGAGAGTGGAGATAAGGGAGAAAGATTTTGTTACTAGACCAAAGTTTACTCCCCTACCCCCTGTTTCTTACTTGACTCTACTAATTTTACTCAACTGCTACTTGGGGTAGACCCATGCTGTAGTTGGTGACGCGAGCCGAGAGATTGTAGCTGATTTCGCCTTTTTGCAGAAGCGATCGCAGATAATGTTCTAAATCTGATCCAATGCGGCGTAAGTTGTAATCTGTGAGGTCTTCACCACTTGATGCTTCTACTAGTTCATCAAACTGGCGATAAACCTTTTGTAGAGCATCTTCGTTCCAATTGAATTCGTTATCTGGGTCGATATCCAACGTTAAGACCTGATTACTAGGAACCAGTTCGCCATCCCGGTCAATTTCTGCCGCAAAAATTCGGATATGCCGGGTTGTGGACTTGAGCAGCATCGGGTTGTCCATAAAAGGGTGTCAGGCTTGATTTAATCACACTGAAATTATATAACTGTAACCGCTATGCATGAAGTGGAATGCCCTCTAATTAAAAGCTTTGAGCAGGGGAGCGGGGGAGTAGGGAGTAGGCTTCGCCGTGAGCGTCAGCCGTTAGCGTAGCTTCCCGAAGGGTACGGGAGTAGGGGGAAGACAACAAATACTATTTGAGTAAATGGGATAATTTATTCTTTGGATATCCCTAACTCTGTGAAAGCATAAATTTATTTATAGCTTTTTTTACATACCATATCTAGAAGAAACTAGGGTGAGAAGTTTGTTGGCAGAGCTTGCTTAGAGTTTTGCAACATCTGTATGCACAAATATTTACTTTTCATGAATTTAATCATCAAAATTTCCTGAATTTTTATAATGAAAAAAAGGTACATCCAGTAATTTTACGTAATGTTGGTACAACCTCCTCTGGCTTTAAACAAATTCAAAAAAACCAGCAATTTCACTTACGTAATAACACCAAAAATTGAGTAACAAGTCAAACTATTCTTGACTGAAAGATAAAGTTGATGTGAAAAGCTTTAAAAAGATTAAACAAGTTCTTACAGAAACTTTATTGTATAGAATCTCAAAAACTGAATAATGGTTATGGTTTACCTAAAGCACATCTGGCTCAGGAAGATCAAGATTTGGCTAGTTGAAGTCTAGCTAAAAAAACGCAAGAGGGTGAATATGGAATACAACTGTTATGGATTGAAGAAAGGTTTATAATTCCAGCACTGTGGATTCAAAAAAAAATCAATGATTTTGCTGGACATATAGTTCCTCACCCTCATGACCACCAAGTAAAGTAATCCTCAAAACTATGAACTCGAAAGCATTACCACGCCAAATAAGTAATATCGAAGTCGGTGTTTATGAATGCGAAATACATCTCAAATTCCGGTTGATTGAGGAAAAAAGTTTATTGGGCGATCGCGAGCAACTATTGCAGGTGCTGCTAGATGCTTTGACTGAAGGTTCTGATGAATTTTTGGAGACGCTACAAGCATCTGTCAAAGCGCAGGAAGTTTCTGAGTTCAAGGCTTCCCCTCAAATGCGCCGTCAACTGATGCGCTTACGCAATGCTGTTGACAATAACGAAAAAGGTTGAGTAGCCGTAATATATTCAACTGGGCAGCCAACGGTAAATTTTTTGATTAGCTGTTTTGCCTCAGTGCGCTCACAAAACATTGGCTTGTGTAAATTCATCCTCAGGTGACAAGCTCAAATTTACTCTGCTCTTTTAAGAAGCCAAAAAAGCATCTACAAGTAGCCTCACCCTTTAGACTACAAAGATTTTGGGGTGTCTACGCCATAGACTAATGCCTTCATTTTAGGGCAGGTGACAGTTTTTGCAGATGGAAATTGCCGTACAAGTGATCTAACCAGGGTTTTGCTTCGATTTATAGAAATACGCAAAGGTCAAAAGTCAAAATAATAAATTGCTCAATAGTCAGACGTTATCAGTAATTTCGGACTATTAGAGACAAAAATACCAGAAAACTAATTAACTAAAATTCATAGAGTAGGCATCTTGTCTCGTCCTATGCAGGCAGGATGCCACAGATTATGGTTTTTTATCATCCTGAAAAGCTTGTCAATTGGCAAGACCATGTTCTAGTGCAAAACGCACCAATTCAGTACGGCTATTAGTGCCAGTTTTGCTGAACAAACGGCTGACGTATTTTTCTACATTCCGGACACTGGTTTCTAAACGTCGGGCAATTTCTTTGTTCATCAATCCTTCAGCTACCAAATTTAAAACACTTTGCTCTCTGGGGGTTAAGTCAATTTTAAATGGCGCTGGTGATTGAGATATGGCATTTCTTTGGGTTAATAATGCTTTAATTTGGGCAATCTGATTAGCTAGTTCAGCAAGATCCGGAGTTTCGCTGTCTTCACTGGTTGTTGGTAGTTTGGCGTTGCGCCGAGATAGTAAGTTTGCTACTATTGCCACCAACTCATCGGGATCAAACGGTTTGGGCAGATATGCATCAACTCCAGCTTGGTAGCCCTGAATGCGATCGCCTGTCATCCCTTTAGCAGTTAAAAATACTACTGGCAATGTTTGAAACCGGGGGTCTTCTCGGAGTTGTTTCAGGAACTGATAGCCATCTATCTGAGGCATCATGATGTCAGAAATCACTAAGTCAGGTGTATTTTGCTGCATCCAATCCCATCCTTCACGGGCGTTACTGGCAACTTGAACGCTGAAGCCGCTTTCTTGTAAATAATCTTTCACGGCTTCCCGCAATCCCGGTTCATCATCTACCAGTAACAATTGTGCTGACATGGCAATTTCCTAAAGTTTACCTTTCTTTAATTTAGCGAAAGTTGGTAGCTCTTGGCTAATAGATAGTGCCAAACTGGTTTTTGATTGAATTTGATTGACATTTTCTAAAGGACTTCCAAAGAATTATCCAATTTACTCAAATAATATTTGTTGTCTTCCCCCTACTCCCTACTCCCTACTCCCTACTCCCCCACAGGGTTAGAAGTCCCTAAAGCCAGTCTATATTTTTGGCATTCTCTGGCAATTTAGCTGTTCTTTGACCAACCGCACGCGCTCTGGCGTTGTATAAACCAATAGGAGTATCTAATAAATCCACAAGGGTGGCTTTACCTGCGATCGCCTGGAGACTATTTTTTGGTACTTCTTTCAATAACCAACGTAATAGCCGATGAATGTATTCTTTGAGTGTGAGTTCTCGCATTAAATCTACACCATGTAGTTCATGCAAATAGCGATTGGAGCGTCCGTAGCGTTGCCATTGACTTTGCAGTTCCTTTAGTGTCGTCCGGTGGCGGTGCTGGATAATTGCATTAGGAGCAAATTCCCAACGCCCCAAATTTTGCTTGAGAATCCGCCAACAAATGTCTGCATCGCCACCAGTGGTCAAATAAGGACGAAATAATCCTGCTTTTTCTAAAGCAATGCGGCGAATAGCTAAATTAGCAGTTTGACCGTAGGGGCAAAAGGGATGGGCAAGAGTGTGCTTTTGGGATAAAGTGTCCTGCTGCTGGGCGTGTTGTTCTAGCAGAGTGTTACCTGGAAGTGCGGCAATTTCACCAGCGACAAGTACCACATCTGGATTGATAAAAGGCTGGATGAGTGAGTGTAGCCATTGTGGTTGGGGATGGCAGTCAGCATCAGTAAAAACGACAATTTCGCCTTTAGCGGCACGGATTCCCGCATTACGGGCAGCATAAGAGCTTTGAATTTGATTTTCGCTGAATACATGAATTATGGGACAACTTTCGGCAGATTGCTTCAGCAAAGTGAAAGTGCGATCGCTGCTATTATTATCCACTAGTAAAAACTCTACCCTGTCTTGGGGGTAGGTTTGAGATAACAGGCAATTGATTAACTCTGGTAAATCTGCTTCACCGTTATAAATGGGAACAACCACGGATACCATTGGCAAGAAGCTGTTGGCAGTGGTTGCATCAATTGACTGATTCATAAATGTGAGATTTTGGGATGGGATTACTTAATTTAGTATTCCCCATCCAAAATTTTGTAACTTTAATATCAGGAGATTTTCGTGACTCCAAAACTCTGGACGAGAGAATACTAATATTAAAATTTTAATTCCCTAGCACCAGCACTGAGAGGTTGATTAGTTGGGCTGATTGGAGGTTGAGCAAAGTTTTTACTGGATAATGCCGCGATCGCCCGGGTATATTGGGGATCGTTTTGAGTTCCTAGTAAATTGGGATTAGACGCCAATTGACGCTCTTGTGCTGCTGTCAACTCTAGTTTGATATCTGGGACAATTCCTTTTTTATTGATATCTGTGCCTTTGGGGGTGTAGTAGTGGGCAATAGTCACTGCCAAACCTGAACCATCTACAAGTTCATGTACAGATTGCACCATTGCTTTGCCAAAGGTTTGACTGCCAATCACTACAGCTCGGTTATTATCCTGGAGCGCCCCTGTGAGGATTTCACTAGCACTAGCTGAATTACCATCTACCAATACTGCCAAGGGCTTTTGTGTCAGAGCGGTGCGATTAGCTCTAGTTACCTCACTACCTCCGGCGCGGTTAACTGTACGGACAATGCCGCCATCATCGAGCCACATCCGGGAAATTTCAATGCTGGCATTTAATAAACCACCAGGATTTCCCCGCAGATCTAAGACAAATGCATCAACATTCTGACTGTTCAAATCACGAATGGCTCGGCGCATTTGGTCGGAGGCATGACTACTAAATTCGCGTAAACTAATGTAACCAACACGACGATTTCCTTCTTGCTGGAGGGTATAGCGGACTGTTGGCACTTCAATGGTCGCCCGTGTCAGCTTCATATCAAAAGCAGTCTGCCCCGTCCGTCCTAGTCGCAGTGTGATGGGAGTACCCGCTTTACCGCGAATCAGTTGGGAGGCATCATCCACCTTCATTTGGGCAGTGGGTTTGCCGTCAATAGCTAAAATTTCATCGCCTGCTTTGATCCCGGCTTTGAGGGCGGGAGAATTCTCTATAGCTTCTAAAACTGTGAGGCGCTGAGTTTTATCATTAATTTCCATGCGAATCCCAATCCCAGACACTTCCCCTGATGTTTGGCTGGTCAAGGATTCATATTGTTTGGGGTCCATAAACCGGGTATAAGGATCTCCCAATGTTTGTAAAGCCTCGCGGATTGCTACATAAGCTTGCTCATTAGAAGAATATTCTTTACTTAACAAGCTCTGTCTAGTGGCTATCCAATCTTGTTGATTAAAATTGCCATCAACATATTCACGATTTACCAATTGCCATACTTGGTCAACTAATGCTTTCGGGCTATCTTGTAGGGCGGCAACAACGCAGCGAGTCCAAGCCGAGCCAAATACGGACATGGTAGCAGTCGTGGCGATCGCTCCACCAATCAAGGCTACTTGGAGGGGCGAGTAACTTTTCGCAGATTGGTTCATGTATATCAGTTGAAATAGTTCTATTGTTGACAGTTTAGCAATCAGGCTTTGGGGAAATTTTAAGTTTTTATACTCAATTTTCAGTTATGTTACTTTCATGCTTTTCTCCTGAAAATTATGCAGAAAATTTTGGGCTAATTTATTAACGATAATTTCTGCGATCGCTAGCTTTTTTTCACAGTCTAAAATAACACTATGAAGCCATTGTGACATTGCTATGACATTATTGTGACACTTTTATCAGTGTCAACTTTACACCCTATATTATTTTTATAAGATAGCACCTCGCTGGTTTAATTGTAGGCCTGATCGACATTATTTAACCAAGCTTTTATTACCTATGTTATGAGACATAAATTTACCAAAACTTCATCAATTTATCTTGGGAGAAAATTCCGTAAACAGTGGCAATTGTTACAAAAAATAACTTGTGGTTTATGCCTAATCTTTGGGTGTTGGCTAATTTTCACTACGATTAACCTAGTTTGGGCATCTTCTCAGCCAACAAGTGCTTTATTTGTGCTGGGTGGTAGTATTCGCCGAGAGATTTATGTTGCCCAAAAAGCCCCCCAAGATCCACAAATTCCTATTTTAATTTCTCAGGGTTCCCCAGACCCCTGCATCTGGCTAATTTTTCAGCGAGAAGCAGCAGCTTTACAAAACGTTTGGTTAGAAAATTGCGCTAATTCCACTTTTGACAATTTTTACTATGGGATTCCCATTTTGCGGCGCTGGAAAGTACATAAGGTAAAACTGATTACTTCGCCAACCCACTTACCTAGAGCTAAATGGATGGCACAAATTCTTTTGGGCGCTCATGGTATTTGGGTAGAGTCAGAGATTGTCCAAGAAGATGGTGTTCCTGGTAACTATGAGTCAGGGCTAAAAACTGGATTAGATGTAACGCGCAGTTTACTGTGGGCTGTATTGAGTCAGGTTGTTCAGCCACAATGCTCAAATGTCACCAGACTGGCTGAAGTGGATATGCAAACTTGGGAGAGTCGGGGTTTTAAGTGTGAACGACAAGGGGGAGTGGGGAGTAGGGAGTAGGGAGTGGGGAGTGGGGAGTGGGGAATGCTTCTTCTTCCTGTTCCCTTTCCTAAGTATTAATTATGGCCATGATGGTAGATAAGGGAACTTCGGCAAAATAATTTTGCTGAAATTGTTCTTCGCTGATGGCGGCTAAAAATTTGGCGATGGCTGCGTCGGTAACATTTTCTGAGGTGGTGGTGGGATGCCAACTAATTTGTAAATCACGATCTTGACGTGTGATGGTGAATCCTAAATGTTTTAAGGCTTTGAGTCCTAAATGTAAGGTTTGGTCACGGATGCCGAGTTTTTCTAATAGTTGGATGCGGGTGACTAATTGATTTGTCCGACTGAGATATTTGGCTAGTCCCACTAGGGTTAACCAAATTTGCCTGGGTGATTGGTGTTGGGGTTTAGTCCAGGCGATCGCAAAGCGCTCCGTAGGAATCGCTAGTTGTGATTGATGGTAACTTAATGTTAGACACCGCCTCCACCATGCGCGGACATCATCCCAGCTAGTAGGACACTCTTGCATTACAAGTGCTGCGTTTTTCGTGCTGATTTCTGAGAATTGCTGATGCCGCCAGTCTAAGATGGGTGCTGAGTTTTCAGTTATGTTAACGTAGCGATCTGGTGCTGATTCCGTAGCCGGACGAACGGCAATTAACCTGATTTCGTAGCGTTTTTTAAAGGTGTTGTAGTCCAGTTCGGCAATGCAATCACACCTACCTATGGGCAGTTCATCTTTATAATGTCCCCACCACACCCCAGGAAAGGGATTTTTCGTAGAATCATCCCGAATGTCAAAGTCGGTTTTGATGTATTGCACCTTTTTGCCTTTCCAATCTTGCTGATTGCGATGCCAAGTATTTTCAAACCAGCAGTTTTCAATCAGCAGTTTTGGTACAGGATTACCCATTCCACAAGGTTCTAGCAGTTTCAATTCTAAAAATAATTCTTTGCCCAAGTCGGCAACTTTGACTGTCAAATCTGCTTGCACAGTTGGTGTGAGAGTGGTAGCGCCTAAAGATTGCCGCAATTGTTGGTTAATCACCGCCGTAAATAAGGGAATATTTTCCACCAACAAACTCAAACCAGCAGCAAAAGGATGTCCACCAAAGCTATGTAAAAGATGAGCTTGCTCTTTTACCAATTGGTATAAATCGACCGCATTGATTGAACGGGCGGAACCACGGGCTAGGGGAGATGAGGGGGGAGATTCTGTGGCTACGTTCTCGGTGCTTAATAAAATTGTGGGACAACCTGTTTCTTGTGCTATTTGCCCAGCCACTAAACCTAATACACCTGTAGGCCATTGGGCATCTTCTAGGACAATGACACTGGTGGTTGATAAGTCTAACTGCGATAGTTTTTGGGCTACTTGCGCTTGGACATCTTTTTGTAAAGACTTGCGGCGGGTGTTGGCTATTTCTGTAACTTCGGCTAGTTGATAGCAATGTTGGGCATCTCGACTAGTTAATAATTCGACGCAGAAACTAGCATCACCTTGGATACGACTCACAGCGTTAATGCGCGGCCCTAAACCAAAGGAAATATCTGTGGGGCGATCGCCATTTCTTTGGCACAATTCTAATAATCGCCCTACCCCTGGCCGTCGTCGTGCTGCTACTGGCTGCTGAAAATCTGCTTGGAGTCTTTGAATGCCCAATTGTGCTAAGTAGCGACAATCTCCACTAAGTTGTACTAAATCAGCAATTAATCCTACTGCTACTAAATCTAATAAATCTTCTAAAGGTTGTTGGGGAACGTCGGGTAATGTTTGATAAAGGGCTTCTACTAATTTAAAAGCTACCGCCACCCCAGAAAGGTGAAATAACTGATGTTCGTTAGATAAATAACGGGGATTAATAATTGCTGTAACTGGTGGGCGTTCTTCAGGTAAAGTGTGGTGGTCTGTAACTATGACATCTATCCCTAACTGTTTGGCATAAATAATTTCTGCAATATTAGTGCTACCAGTGTCACAAGTAACAATTAATGTACAACCTTGTTGATGTAACTTATCAATGCCTGGATAGTTGAGTCCGTGGGATTCTGTGAGGCGATTGGGAATATAGTAAATTAACTGCGTATTTTGATGGAAAAATTGTCCTAAACCATCCCATAAAACAGCAGTAGAAGTTATCCCATCAGCGTCAAAATCTCCCCAAATAGCCAGTTTTTCACCAGCAAGACGAGCCTGTTGCAACCTTTTCATGGCTAGCTGCATTTCTGTCCCAAATTCAAAGGGACTAGCTGGTTGATAAGTTTGATGGTTGATAAAAGCGGCTAATTGTTGATGATCTTTTATTCCCCGTTGCCAGAATAATTGGGCTGCATATCTGCCACTGGATGCAGGCGTATATTTTTTCACCACTTGGACGAACCAATCTGGTGGTTGTTCAGTTGTTGTTAAAATCCATTGCATGATCAACGAACCACAGAGACACAGAGGTCAAAGATCGTAACTTGGGCTGGGAGTAGGGAATAGGGAGTAGGAATATTATGTTTGAACCCAACTTAGTATCAATACAAAAGGGGTACATACATATTACTGCACCCCTACACAAAATCTATATATGCCAAGCTTGTCCTAAGTCTATAGCTGCTTCACTTCCGAAACCAACTTAGAAACCATATCCTTAGCACCACCAAACAGCATTGTAGTTTTATCCTTGTAGAACAACTCATTATCTACACCGGCAAAACCCGTACTCATCCCGCGCTTAATCACAATTGTCTGCTTCGCCCGGTCTACCTCCAAAATCGGCATACCATAAATTGGACTATTTACATCACTACGCGCCGCCGGATTCACTACATCATTAGCCCCAATGACCAAAGCCACATCCGCAGCTTCTAATTGAGGATTGATATCATCCATGTCATACAACTGCGTATAAGCCACATTCGCCTCAGCCAACAACACATTCATGTGACCAGGCATTCTACCAGCAACTGGATGAATGGCATACTTAACATCAACGCCCATGCGTTCTAACTGATCTGCCAATTCCCGAACACTATGCTGTGCTTGGGCCACAGCCATACCATAACCAGGTACAATCACCACGTTACGAGCATAACCCAACATCATTGCGCCTTCTTCAGCGTCGATGCTGCGAACAGTTTGATCACCTGTAGCACCTGTAGCGCCTGTAGCACCACCAGCCACCGCCCCACCAAACGCACCGAATAATACGCTAAATAATGAACGGTTCATCGCCTTACACATAATCTGGGTGAGGATTAAACCAGAAGCCCCCACCAGTGCGCCAGCGATAATCAACATATTGTTCATCACCACAAATCCGGCTGCGGCTGCTGCTATCCCAGATAGGGAGTTTAACAGCGAAATTACCACAGGCATATCCCCCCCACCAATGGGGAGAACGAACATGATACCCAAAACTAAAGAAACTCCCACCACTCCAAAGAATATGGGTAAGCTATCGGGTGTGATGATTAAATAGACACTGCCTACTATATAAGCTGCTAAAAGTAAAAGGTTAAATGGTTGCTGGAAAGGTAATTTAATGGGGGAACCACTGATTAAACCTTGCAATTTGGCAAAGGCGATAAAACTACCAGTTAAGGTGACACCACCGATTAATACATCCAGCAAAATGGAAATGTTGACATCCAGTGGTATGGGTTGAGAACTACCGATTAACCGCCAAAATTCAGCCACAGCAATGAGGGCAGAAGCTGCACCACCCAATCCATTGAGTAAACCCACCATTTGGGGCATTTCCGTCATTTGGACTTTGTAAGCGGCGATCGCACCGATCCCAGCCCCAATGGCCAAGCCGATTAAAATCATTTGGTAGTTTAACACTTGCTGATCCAGCAGTGTCGCCACGATGGCCAGTAGCATTCCCACTGCGGCTATGACATTACCATTCCGTGCTGTAGCTGGGGAACCCAGTTTTTTCAAACCCAGGATGAATAAGGATGCAGCGACTAAGTACGTCAGCTGTATCCCAGTTGGTAAAAAGTCGCTCACGCCTTAATCTCCTTTTTTTTGAACATTTGTAACATCCGATCTGTAACGAGAAAACCACCAACTACGTTAACTGTTGCCAAGACTACAGCAATCAAACCGAGAATCACTGAGACACTTGTCTCTTTAGCACCAGCCGCTACTATTGCTCCCAGTACAGCAATGCCAGAAATTGCATTTGAGCCTGACATTAAGGGTGTGTGTAAAGTCGGTGGTATTTTGTTGATGACTTCAAAGCCGATAAAAGATGCCAGAACAAATACAAACAAAGCTGCAAGTAATGCCTCTGTCATGAAATTAAAACTCCTTGTATGTAAATGAGAGGGGCTAGAGGCTAGAGGTTAAAAACAATGCTTTCTTCCTATCTCCCAGTACCCAGTCCCTAGTCCTTAGTCCCTAGTCCCTAACTAATTGATTATCCACAGCCTGTAGCGCATCCTTTACCCGTTGATTGCGAATTTCACCAGCATGGGTAATGCAAGCCGCATCAACAATATCGTCGGCAAAGTCTACCTGTAAAGCTTTGTCTTTAACTAATAATTGAATCAACGATGTCACGTTTTTGGAATACAACTGACTGGCGTGAACCGGCATGGATGATGGCAAATTGATGGGGCCAATAATTGTCACACCATTCCAAACAATATCTTTGCCGGGTTCTGTGCAGGCGCAGTTACCACCTTGTTCGGCAGCTAAATCGACAATCACTGAACCTGGTTTCATCTGTGCCACCATTTCTTCTGTCACCAGTCTTGGTGCTGTTCTTCCAGGCACTTGGGCTGTAGTAATTACCACATCGGCATTTTTTACGTGTTCGGCCACAACTTCTTGAGTGCGTTGTTTGCTAGCCTCGGAAATTTCTTTAGCGTAGCCACCAGCGGCGGTTGTTTCTTCTTCGAGTTTGACTTCGACGAATTTTGCTCCTAAACTTTGCACTTCTTCTTTGACGGCGGGACGAATATCAAAGGCTTCTACTACTGCACCCAAACGTCTGGCGGTGGCGATCGCTTGCAATCCGGCCACGCCAGCACCCATGATAAATACTTTAGCTGGGGCAATGGTGCCTGCGGCTGTTGTCAGCATGGGGAAATATTTTGGTAATGCAGCTGCGGCAATTAATACTGCCTTATAACCTGCTAATGAAGCTTGCGACGACAAAGCATCCATACTTTGGGCCCTGGTGGTACGGGGGATCATTTCCATACTCAAGGCGGTGATTTTGCGGTTAGCTAGTTGCTGCGCCACAACGGGATTTCCCAAAGGATTGAGAAAGCTGATTAATACAGATCCTTCCCGGAGTAATTCAACTTCTGATCCCCCATTTTCTCGCTCTTGGGGTGGGCTAACTTTCAACAGGATATCTGCTTGGCTCCATAATTGAGCAGTATCACTGATAATTGTCGCTCCTACTGCTTCATAGGCAGAATCGCTAAAAAAAGAGCGCTCTCCTGCACCTGTTTCTACCCATACTTCTAAACCTTGTTTGACTAACCGGGCAACGGTGTCAGGATTTAATGCTACACGACGTTCACAAACTTCTATTTCTTTAGCAACTGCTATTCTCATGAAATCTCCTGGAGATAAATACCTTTATTTCTGGCAAATATGCAATTTTTCCCCTTAGGGATGTCTTTTACTCATCATTTAGGGCAGTATCTGTCTGCGATGGCTTTTTCTAGATAGAATCTTGAATTTTTCTTATACCACTGTTAATTATCTAGACATAGCCTTACTCTGCCACTTGCAGATGTCACACTTGCTGGTAGTTACAAATAGGGTTACATATTGCAAATCCTAAGTTGATTCTCACATTTACATCTTTGTCTTTAGCTTGTTTTAGGGATTGCAAAATTGGACTATTCCTTGCTTATATTTGGCAGCTTGATAATTTCTCAGTTATTTTTTAATGATTGCCGCTTTGATTCAAGCTGGTTTTAATCAATCTATCTCAAGTTAATCGGCGATCGCTGTCTAGTCATCTCAATTTTTATAACAAAAATCTTAAATTAAGATACACTTATACATATTTAGAAACACAATCTCATCCTACTATTTTTCTCTGCAAGTGGCATTTGACGACGGCGCTAGAAAAGTGAGGCTAATTTCCCTAAAGTCTAATCAAGTTTAAATAGATTACATAGTAATATTACTAGCATCTCTCGGTAGTATTGTAACGGCACTTTTCGTTTTCATGACACGTCAGTTGTCAAACAGCCACTAGTAAATTTGATTGACGCAGGCTGAATATGGGTGATTTAAATAACAGACGTAATTTTTTGGTGGAGGAGCGTAACTATGCGATTTGGAATTTCTAGACAACACTTACCTTTAAGACTACTTTCGGCTTTAGCTGTGACTAGCAGTTTACTGGCTGCTTTTCCCGCCATAACTGGAGCGCAAAGCTTACCAGGGTTTACACTATTTAGCGGTGTTAAAAGCGAAAATCAGCTACCTTTTCGGTTAGATTATGGCGGACAAGCTAATGGTTGGGATCGTTACAACCTGAGAATTCCCGCCCAAAGAATGAAATTGGCTGTTGCTCAGTTTGCTGTTACTTACCCAGATTATTATAAAGGAACTTTTGATCCCAATAAAATTGAGGTCAAGTATAAAGGAAAAAACGTGCCATTGGCAGAGGTGAAGTGGAACCAAGAAAGTCGCCTCCTGGAAATCTTTCCCGAAGAGCCAGTACCCGCAGGTGGACTAGTAGAGATAGTCTTCTCTAACGTCCGCAATCCGGCCTTTGGTGGTATGTATCATTTCAACTGTCAAGTTCTTTCCCCAGGGGAAGTGCCAATGCTACGTTACGTAGGAACTTGGATATTGAGCATCTCTTAGGCATTTATTCAGTGGTCAGTTGTTAGTGGCAATTTATGAAGATGCATTGACTTTTGACCACTTTTTTACAACTATATTTACCAATTTGCTGGTAGAGTGATAAAATCATAGATTGTGACTTTTTATAAAAATCGCCTTAGAGGAGAACGATATGCAGAGAACCCTGGGCGGCACTTGCCGTAAGAGAAAAAGAACCTCTGGTTTTCGGGCTAGAATGCGGACACCAGACGGAAGAAACGTGATTAGGGCTAGAAGAAAAAAAGGACGTCATCGTCTGAGCGTCTAGGGCAATTACAGCAAAAATAGCAGATGTGGCTTTGCCCAAAGCGTATCGACTAAAATCGCGCCAAGATTTTCAGGCAGTTTTCCGGGAAGGGATTCGGCGACATAGTTCTCACTTCACATTGAGAGCATTAAAGCCGTCATATTCAAGTAAACATTCTTTGGATGCTACCGCCAACACCAACCAAGAAACTGTCTCAAAACAGGTTGCTAGCAGTAAATTTGGGATTTCGATTAGCACAAAAGTCAGTAAAAGAGCAGTAGTGCGTAACCGAATTAAACGCCAAATTACCTCTGCTTTGCAGCATTTACTGCCGAAATTATCTCCAGGCTGGCGTCTAGTCATTGTTGTCAAACCAACAGCAGCAGAATCTACGTGCGGAAGCCAACAATTTCTGCAAGAATTAGAGCAGTTGTTGGTAAAAGCTGAGGTATTTGATGGGCATTCGTGAAGAAGTTTATTATGAAGGCGGCCCCCATATCGGGGACTTAATCCTCAACGTCTTAATTGGATTCACTGTTGTGGGTCTACCCTTGGCAGTAGGAGCAATTGTTAGAGCATTGTGGCTGCGCTTCCGCATCACTGACCGCCGAATTTCTGTGATTGGGGGTTGGAGAGGACGCGATCGCACTGACATTATTTATTCAGAAGTGGTCAAAATCGTCAAAGTTCCCCGTGGCATTGGCTTTTGGGGAGATATGGTGTTAACGCTAAGAAATGGTAGCCGTCTAGAAATGCGGGCTGTACCCAACTTTCGGGAAACATACGACTACATCAATGAAAGAGTTACAGCTAAAAATCCCCTATATAGCGGTGCTGCTAAGAAGTGATGAGAGTAGGGTGTGGGAGGAATTTTAGATTTTAGATTTTGGATGAAACTGCAATCTAAAATATTAGCTGGGCGGCATACGCTGTGAAGATCGCAAATTCCGATTTCCCACTCCCAATTTTTGAAAGTGCGGCTATCCGTAGCGTAGGATAGTCACAGAGGAATCTTGATTTAGATAAATTAGATTCAGTTCAGTTTACAGTAACTCAGGTTGAATTCAGAATAATGGATTTTGGTATCGGGTTTCTCTCGAACAACGTGATGCTGCCAATCATAGATTTTTTCTATGGAATTGTGCCTAGCTATGGATTGGCGATCGTTGCCTTGACATTGATAATCCGCTTTGCGCTCTATCCCCTGAGTGCTGGTTCAATTCGCAATATGCGAAAGATGCGAATTGTACAACCTCTGATGCAGAAGCGGATGGCAGAAATCAAAGAGCGGTATAAGGATGATCCGCAAAAACAGCAAGAGGAAATGGTGAGTGTCCAAAAAGAATTTGGCAACCCATTGGCAGGATGCTTGCCTTTATTGCTGCAAATGCCAGTTTTGTTGGCACTGTTTGCCACTTTGCGGGGATCGCCTTTTGCTGGTGTGAACTACAGCGTTAACCTGCAAATTTTTCCCTCTGAACAAATCGAACGAATTCAACCCCAAGCCTTTGCTACAGCTCCCCAAAACATCTACATTGCTGATGGGGAACGCACAAGGGTTACAGCTATTCTTCCCGCAGGCAATAAATTAGCCGTGGGAGAACAAACTAAGATTCAATATCAGACTCTAGAAGGTAAACCATTTCAGTTGCTTCTAGCAGAACACCCAGAAAATAATTTGCTTCCTCAATGGAAAATCACCAAAGGCGAAGAAAGAATCAAAATTGATGCTGAGGGCAATATAGAAGCTTTAGAGCCAGGAGATGTGACAATTCAAGGCACAATCCCCGGACTAGCAGCAGATAAAGGATTTCTCTTCATTGATGCCTTAGGTAGAGTTGGCGCCATCGATCCTGACGGTCAAGTCCACTGGGATATTGTCTCGATGATCGTTTTCTTTGGGATCAGCCTTTATGTGAGCCAATTGCTGTCTGGGCAAAATTCCAGTGGTGGTAACCCACAGCAAGATACAGTTAACAAAATCACTCCAGTTATTTTTTCTGGGATGTTTTTGTTCTTCCCCCTACCGGCTGGGGTACTGATGTATATGGTAATTGGTAATATTTTCCAGACACTGCAAACTTATATTCTTTCTCGTGAACCTCTACCAGAGGAACTGCAAAAGATTGTAGCTACTCAGGAGAAAGAAGTAACAGCAGAACAAAAAAGTTTACCATTTGAGCCAAAGAGTTCTAAGAAAAAGACTACAGGTTGATGATGCTCGATAGTCCCATGCAAAGAGGGCAGCAGTGGTTAAAAACACTGCTGCAACTAACTAAAATATCTACTGAGATTAGGGGTGAGTTAAAAGTTTCCCCATTTCAAGATGGCGATTCTCCGGAACCAGATAATTACTGGTTGACCATTGACGAAAGCAATCTCACACCAACACAAATCCAAGTGTTAATTGGCACTGATGGCTCTGCGCTCGATGCGATTCAGTATTTAGCTAATTCTGTACTAAACCTCAGCCAACCCGAAGGGGAGCAAGCTTCTTATACAATTGAATTGAATGGCTACCGCGTTAAAAGAGAAGCGGAAATGCGGGTAATGGCAGAAGCCGCAGCCGATGAAGTCCGTTCTTCTGGTCAAGAAGTGGAAATTAAATCTCTAAGTTCCGCTGAACGGCGACAAATCCATACCTTCTTTAAGGAATTTCAAGATTTAGAAACTTTTAGTCGTGGTAAGGAACCGCATCGTCATCTGGTTGTTCGTCCAGCCGGAACGTTGGAATCATAAACAGTGAGTGCGGTGCAAATACTTAGTGTTGCTAAGAGTTAAACTAAAAATGGATTATTAGCAATCTGCTGATAATTAAAATAAATTTTCGTGATTATGTCTCAATCCTATGGACGCAATTTTTATTCCGCAGCTCACCAAAGCCCCGGAGCGGACAGAGGAACTTCAAGTTAAAGAGTTTCTGCCTGGCCTGGAAACCCTGACACCAGTGCGCGGCCAAGTTCGTGTGCAGCATCATGGGAATTACTTAGAAGTGTCCGGACAAGCCGAAGCAATTGTTACTTGTACTTGCAACCGTTGTTTGCAGCAATATAATCATCGTTTGGCGGTGAATACCAAAGAAGTGATTTGGTTAGATGCTACTGCTAATCAAATACAAGACTTGCCTTTAGAAAGGGAAGTGGTGTTAGAAGATTTGGTAGAAACTCTTTCACCTGATGGTTATTTTTACCCCAGTGAGTGGCTGTATGAGCAGATGTGCTTGGAGTTTCCTCAGCGTCAACTGTGTGACCTCAATTGTCCGGGTATTTTGAGTGGTACTGGTGAAGGTTCAGATAAATCCGTGGATAGTCGTTGGGCTTCTTTAGAGGCATTGAAAAAACAACTTCCAGGATAATAGGACTTACGCACTCGCCACGAAAATCAAGGCTTTGAGATTGCTTCCCTATGGTCGCAATGACGGAAATGCGTGGTTGGTTACGTAAGTCCTGGATAAAAAAGTTTGCTCGTAGTCAGGACTTTAGTCCTATCTTTAACGACTGTAGTCCCTACTACAAACTTAAACTTGAAGTTCCACTTCCATAATCTCGGTATACTCAAACTCATTGGGACTTTGTTTTACCAAAGGATATCTTTCTCCCTCTAGCTCAATATCATCTTGTTCACAATCTGGCTTAGATGAGTAGTAGGTGAGTACATATTCCCTACCAATTCTGTCTGCCATCTCTGTCGCTACTTCACCCCGCCACTGAGTCTTAGTAACTAATACTATTAACTGATTGGCTAATTTGGGAATTGTTCCGGCTATGTGCCGTCGAGAAATTTCATCCAAACTACCAAATGGCGAGTCCATGACAATGGGGAAAGTGCTGCTGTCGGGAAGCATCATCATTTTGCGCTTTTCACTCCACTCCCGCACCTTATCTATAATGCTGGCAATAAAGGATAAACTGAGAATTTGGTTTTCTCCTGTGGAAGCTGCAACCGGTGCTTCTATTCCAGATGTATGTTCTACTAAAGTCAATTCATATTTTTCGCTAATTTTGGGAATATAAGGCGCAAAGGAAATTTCTGTAAATATTTCTTGTACCCGCTTTTCTAGTTGCAGACGAAATTGTTTTTCTTGGCGATTTTTAACTTCTGTTAGTCGTTCAATGGCATCTTGAGTGGCGTTAATTCTTCTCTGTGCTAATGTTTGTCTTTCTTCATTTAATTTCTGTTTGGCGATTTGTTTACCCACAGCATCAATTTCGCTTTTTAAGTGGATTAGTTGCTGCTGATTTGCGCCTTGTTCTCTGTTTAACTCATCAATTTTAGTTTCAATTTCATCTAAGCGTTTTTGCAAGCTACTAATTTCTTCATTGGCATCTTTTCGCAGTCTTTCCTGAATATCATCTAGTTCACCTTCAACTTGGGATATTGTTTGTCTTAATTGATTAATTCTGGCTTGTTCTCTATCCACGGCTTCCCAAAAGCCTACGGCTTGTTTGTCAATTTCGTCTACTTGGGCGCTCATCCGAATGGCTGTTTCTTCCACGGTTGAAGAACTAGCTCTATCTAACCAATTTGTCACATTTGTATGGAAATGAGTTCCCACGTTTAAGTCTGCACCACAAATGCAACGTTGGGATTGCAATAATTCAGTGACAAATTCCCGCGAAATTCCCGAAGTTAACTCACCTCGCTGCTTTAAAGTATCGATTATTTCCCGAAATTGGCCTGTAGTTTCCGATAGCAATACTGTATAAGCCTGTGCAGAGATTAACTTCTTTAGCGCTGCTTTAGTTTTTTTATATTCTTCCTGATTTGCAGTCTTTTGATCTGCTAAATTCTGCCATCTTTCTTGTACTTCCTTGGCAGAAATTAGTTCTTGTAAGCGGTTACTTGTCTCTTTTTTAAAGGTTTGTTGATATTCTAGCTCTTGTTGAATTTCGCTTTGGCGTTTAGTAATATGTTCACTTTCCGATTCTATTTTTTCTTGTTGCCGTAAAAGTTGTTTTGTTTCTGCATCACCAATAGCCTTCAATTCAGTTTCCAGACTTTTTTTAGCTTCTCCCAAATGTTTGATGGAACGGTCAATTACTTCTACGCCCAAGAAGATTTTTGTCGCTTCGGCAATTTCCGCTTTTTTATCAGAACGCACTATTTCTTCAATTCGTTCACCATCGAAGAAAAAATATTGATGCAAACTTGCAGGTAAGATTTGATTAATTATATCTTCTGGTAGTTGGGGCGGTAAATACCATTTGCCATCATCTCCTCCTACCCACATACGTAATTGAGTCTTGCTAGTGGTAAAATCATTGGTATTTTTATAACCCCGACAAGAACGTTGTACTCGGTAACGTTTCCCTTCATGTTCCCAGCCAACTTCTACCCAACATTCTACAGGTTGGCCTGTTTGAGCTTCCGCAATTGACCGCTTATTAACTAGCTGTTCTGTGGAGGCAAAAGCGGCACTAAATTTTTCGTATAATACCCACGTAAAGGCATTTAGGAGACTGGTTTTGCCTGCACCATTATTGCCATGAATAACTGTGGTATTTAGAATATCTCCCACAGCCAAGATAATCTCTGGTGTGGTGCCATAAAAGGAGCGAAAATTACACAGCTTAATTGAAGTCAGCTTCATCTCACCTCTTCCTTGACAATATTCAAAATATCATCGTTAATGTGACCTTTGCTTTTTTTGTCTATTCTGCTTTTCTCTAACTTCCATACCCGCTCAATAATTTGTCGTACTTCTGGCGGTGCGCTGGAAATTGGTTCTTGCACATCATCGATATTTGCCTCTAGTGACATTGCAGCTTGTAAATAAGTTTTCTTTCTATTTTAGCCGTCTCTCACGCTGCGATCGCATCAGTAAAGTCACTATCAGAATTATCTAGATTATTGGGTCAACTTTAGTTGCAAATTACATAAGATATTTTGTAAATTAGCTTTATTTTGTAATAGGTTTTTGATAAAATAAAAGTAAGAAATTTATTATAATGGGATATAAGTCAAATTTTTAAATAAGTTTATATTTCATTATAAAGCTTATAATTATTAACTTATCATATTATGGAAATACAAAATAAAAAATTAACCTTTTTCAACATACTTGAAATAAGAGCGATCACATCACCGTAAAGTGTCAATTGGGTTAGCTTTTCGCTGCCATTGAACAGGCGATCGCCTCTCTAGTTCAGGTAATTGGGGATAACGAGGGCTAATTTGCTATATATCTAATAACCCATAACGCTTTTGTAAATCCAGCAATTTAATTCTGGCTTCGCCTGCATTGTCAGCTAAATCAGCAAACTCCACAAAACGGCGCAACTCTTTTTTTAATAAGTTGCGTTCCACTTCTATGGTTTCTCGATCTAAATCTGGCGGCAAAACAATCATGTCAAAAATGGTGGCGCGTTCCTTACCAATATGCGGACGTAAAACTCGCCCCCGACGCTGAATAAATTGGCGAGGATTTCCCGAACTGGATAAAATCACCGCAGTTTTAATAGCAGGAATATCAACACCCTCATCTAAACAGCGAATAGCTACTAAACCTTGCAAATCGCCACTTTCAAATTGACGACGTAAATTTTCACGTTCTTGTAAAGACGTATGTGCAGTGTAGGTACTGATTCTGTATCCTAGTTCTACTCCTAAAATTTGGGCAACGGCTTTGAGTTGATGTAACGAAGAACGCTGTCCCGCTTCTTGAGAACCATCACTACAATAAAAAAGAGTGTGAGTAGTTTCCCGGCGAGTCGCCATTAAATCTCGCAAAGCAGTTAATTTATTTGCCGCTGCACCAATTAATCTAGCGCGTTGCATGAGTAAAGGTTTTAAATCTTCGTTGTCTTCAAAGTTTTCTGCTGCTTTATTTTCTCGTTCTCGATATAGTAGCGATCGCCCGATTTTTTTAGTCAACTTTAAATAGGCAATACTTTCTGCCTCTGTTAATTCTACAAGTATCGGATAATACAAATAATGTACCAAAGCACCTTGAGCGATGGCATCCCTTAAGGTAAACTCTGGCTGAAGCACCGGGCCAAAATAATCCAATAACGATTGCGTACCGTAATCATCAAAATATCTTTCTGGTGTCGCCGATAAAGCCAACCGTAACCCGACACTGCGCGGTAAATTTTCTTCTAACTTCGGCGCGCCTAAATTATGGGCCTCATCACCAATAATTAAAGTCTTGGGGGGAAAATACTTGAGTTGAGACTGAAACCCATCACCAATTAATGTCGAGTTGGTGGTAATTACCGTAACAAAGTTTTGAGAACCGGAACGCAGATTATAAAGTTGCGTAGACAGCTGACTTTGCCAAGTGCGTAAATTTTCAAAAGCCAAGATAGGTTGTAAATTAAACTTTTCACATTCTCGCGCCCATTGCGTCACCAGATGACGATAGGGACACACCACCAACAACACTTGTAAATTAATCTGCTGATATAATTCACAGGCGATCGCTAATGCTGTAATGGTTTTACCACTACCAGTAGCCATTTTTAGCGTACCTCTGCCATTGTTGGCAAACCAGCTAGTAATAGCCTGTCGCTGATACTGCCGTAGTTGCAGAGATGCAGGCATAATGGGGCATCCTGGTAATGGCTGACGAGTCTGATAACTACCCCTACCTTCCCTAACAAAGGGAAATTTCAGCCTGAAAGTGGGTTGTTGCTGCACCAGATAATTAATCATGAATCATTGGTCATTGAGAAATTAACACTCCCCTGCTCTTTCCCTACTCCCCACTCCCTATTCCCTCCTCCCTATTTAATAACCGCGCCAAACCCCAACCAGAGAACCCTGCACCTCCACCTGCATCGCCAGGACTTCAATCGGGTTGTACTTAGGATTAGCAGGTTTGAGGGTAACGCGATCGCCTTGGCGATAAAAACGTTTTAATGTAGTACCGTAGCCATCAACTCTAGCCGCAACGATGGTACCATTTTTCAACTGATCCGGTTCTGCTACTGGATGCAGAAATACCAAATCTCCATCAGCGATTAAATCTTCAATCATGCTATCGCCAGTTACTCGTAAAGCGTAGCTTTGGGGAGGTAACGAAATATTAGAAAAGTCTAAATGATCTATGGCATCAGTAAAGGGTTCTATTAAACCACCAGCAGCGATTGCGCCTAAAATGGGAATACCTTGCTTAACAGAATGCAAAATCCGAATTGTTCGTGCTTTGCCTTCATTCCAGTCAATATATCCTTTGGTACGTAAATGATCTAAACGACTTTGAATCGGTGCAGGTGATTTTAAATTCATCGCTTGCATCATTTGCCGAATTGAAGGCGAATGTTGATGAATGCGGATGTATTCTACCAACCAATCATAAAGTTCTTGTTGAGCTTCTGTTAGACGTTCCATAAATTTATCGGGAAGTAAATAAAAATGTCTCTAGAACATTAGTACTACAAAAAATCCCGAATAACAAGATATAAAGTAAAAAGATGAAAGGCAAAAGAAAGACTATTCTCATTACTTTTGCCCTGGGAATGTTTACTCTGCCCCTAAAATACTAGCAAGCAAGGCTTTTTGGGCGTGTAAGCGATTTTCCGCTTGTTGCCAAACTCGTGACTGAGAACCTTCTATAACTGCTTCAGTAATTTCTTCACCACGATGGGCTGGTAAGCAGTGTAAAACAATTGCTTCTGGATCAGCAAGACTTAATAACTGTTCAGAAATTTGATATGGTTGGAAAATCGGCAGGCGATCGTTTGCTTCTGTTTCTTGGCCCATACTCGCCCAAACATCGGTATAAAGTACAGCAGATCCCTTAGCTGCTAATTCTGGATCATGAGTCAGGAGAACTTCGGTTTTATTGTTAGCAATTTTTCTTGCTTGTTCTACAATGCCAACATCCGGTTCATATCCATTAGGGATAGCAATTCTCACATTCATTCCGACTAAAGCACAGCCTAACATTAGGGAATTAGCCACATTATTGCCATCGCCTACGTAGGTTAAAGTTAAGCCAGCCAAAGTGCCAAAGCATTCTTGAATTGTCAATAAATCAGCTAAAACCTGACAGGGATGTTCTAAATCTGTCAGGGCATTAATTACAGGACTTTTAGCATAATGAGCAAAAGTTTGTAATTCCTGCTGTGCAAAAGTGCGAATTGCCAAAATATCTAAATATCTATCCAATACCCGCGCTGTATCCTGCACAGGTTCCCCGCGACTAACTTGAGTGACATTTGGATTGAGGTCAATTACCTGTCCACCCAGTTGGTACATTGCCACAGTAAAACTAACTCGTGTGCGAGTAGAAGCTTTAGAGAACAACAAACCCAATACCTTATTACAATGTAATTTCAACTGTTCTGATTTGAGTTGAGTTGCTAATTGCAAGAGTTCTTGAAGTTCCGTTGGACTGAGGTCAGCCAAACCTAATAAATCTCGTCCTATCAACGCTGCCATGCTTGTGATTTGTAAAGAACAATGATAGAGTTCTGTTCCTTTACCTAGCCCTTTCAAAAAAAAATACAGTTTTTACTCTGTATGAGAGATTTTTGCGTCTAGCCCAGGATTTGAATTAGCTTTTGCTATGCATATTAATTTAGCAACTTTACCAGTAATTAAAATCACTAATTTTCTTGGATTTAGCGCCCTTGTAGTACTGACTCAACCATCCACGGGTTCCTAGGCAACGATATCTTGCATTTTTTGCCCTTGACTGTTGACAGGTAAATTATTTATGTTACAATTTAAAATCGGTTGGTGCTTAAAAATAGCATCCATAACCGCCAGCATAGCACAGTGGTAGTGCATCCGACTTGTAATCGGAAGGTCGTCGGTTCAAATCCGACTGCTGGCTTTTTGGTAATAGTAAACTCAGCGAATTTCTTGTAAATTCACAAATTTGCAAAAAAGTAGTAAATGCGTTTTACATCATTTAAGTAGGAGAGTGTCAACTTAATTACTTGCCATTCTGTGGGGTTGCAGATTACAAAGACAGTGGGATGCAGTTGATAATCCTAGTCCTTACTCCCCCTAAATCATGCCCCGTATCTTTGACAACATTAATTTACAACTACTACCTAGTTTACGAGAAACCTTAAAGTTATCTTACAAGGCAGATTTTTGTGTCGGTTACTTTAACTTAAGAGGGTGGCAAAAAATTGATGATTTAATTGCTCAATATGTAGGGGAAACTGGGGCTTGCTGTCGGTTATTGATTGGGATGCAAAATTTACCTAAACAGGAAGTACAAGACTTTTTCACTTTAGGCACGCGTGCAGGCAGAATTGATAATAGTGCTATAGTCCGGTTCAAAAAAAAGGTGGCGGCTGATTTTCGTCAGCAATTAACTATTGGTACACCCACAAATCAAGATGAAGCTGCTTTGCGGCGATTAAGTAACCAGTTAAAACGTAAACAATTAATTATAAAATTATTCCTGCGTTCTTCTCTTCATGCCAAGTTATATCTGGTGCATCGGCAAGATGCAAATACACCAATTGTCGGATTTTTAGGAAGTAGTAATTTAACTTTACCAGGATTGGCTAACCAAGGAGAATTAAATGTTGATATTCTAGATCATGATGCTTGTTTAAAACTGCAAAAATGGTTTGATGATCGTTGGGAAGAATATGGTTGTGTTGATATTTCTCAAGAATTGGCAGAAATTATTGATGCAAGTTGGGCGAGGCCAGAATTAATTCCGCCTCACCATATTTATTTAAAGATGGCTTATCATTTATCTCATGAAGCTATTGCAGGACTGACAGAATTTCGCATTCCCCGTGAGTTTAATAATTTATTTGACTTTCAAAAAGCAGCGGTGCAATTAGCAGCGCGTCATGTGACTAGACGTGGAGGGGTGTTGGTGGGGGATGTGGTGGGTTTGGGTAAGACTTTAATTGGTACAGCGTTAGCGAAAATTCTCCAAGAAGATTGCTTTTTAGAAACTCTGATTATTTGCCCCAGAAATTTAGTCAATATGTGGCAAGAATATGTAGACAAATATCGTTTGTATGCAAAAGTTTTGCCCATTAGTCAGGTGCAGAATCAATTACCCAAACTGCGGCGTTATCGGTTAGTATTAATAGATGAAAGTCATAATTTGCGGAATCGTGAAGGTAAAAGATATCGAGCGATCGCAGAATACATCACAGCCAATGAAAGTAAATGTATTTTACTATCTGCTACACCTTATAATAAAACTTATCTTGACCTTTCTGCCCAGTTGCGCTTATTTGTTCTTGAAGACCAAGACTTAGGATTTCGCCCCGAAAATTTAATTAATCAATTGGGTGGTGGGACACTAGGAGAATTAGAATTTATTAAAAAATATCAATGTTCTGTCAGGTCTTTAGCTGCTTTTGAAAAAAGCGAATATACCGACGACTGGCGAGAATTAATGAAAATTTATATGGTGCGGCGTACCCGGTCATTTATTAAAGATAATTATGCCCACACCGACAGCACAGGACGAAAATATTTAGAATTTGTTGATGGTAGTCGTTCTTATTTCCCAGTTCGCCTTCCTCGGACTCTCAAGTTTCCTTTAGAAAGTAGTGATATTAACCCTTATTCAAATCTATATTCTGCGGCGGTTGTCGAAGTTATTAATCAACTGAATTTACCCCGTTACGGACTAGGTAATTATATAGTGACAAAATCGCCACAATCACCAAGCGAAGCAGAACAGCGACAGCTTAACGCCTTATTTCGTGGTGGACGCAGGTTAATGGGGTTTTCCCGGACTAATTTATTTAAACGTTTAGAAAGTAGCGGTTTTGCCTTTATTCAATCATTAGAACGGCATATTTTACGAAATTTTATTTATTTATATGCTTTGGAACAAGGGCTAGACATTCCCATTGGGACGCAAGATGCAGAACTATTAGATACTCGGAATAACGATGAAGATACTGATTCTGTAGCAGCGAGTTTGTTAGATACAGAAAGTGAAGAGGATGCTGATGATACAGCAGCGGAAAATACAAAATATGAAAAAATTAGTGAAAAAGTATTTCGTCAACAAGCAGAGTTAATTTATCAAGAATATGCTACTCGCTATCAACGCCGCTTTAAGTGGTTGCGTGCGAGTTTATTTGATATCAAAAAACTCAAGCGTGATTTACTAGCAGATGCGAAAGCTTTAATTAATATCCTGCAAAATTATGGGATTTGGCATCCCCAGCAAGATGATAAACTTAACGCTTTAATCCAATTATTAACTATCACTCATCCTGACGAAAAAGTTTTAATTTTTACTCAATTTGCCGATTCAGTCAATTACATCACAGAAAACTTGCAAGCAAGAAATATTACCAAAGTTGCCAAAGTAACTGGTCAATCAAAAGACCCGACGGAATTAACAGGTAAATTTAGTCCTGTGAGTAACGATAAACGCGATGTTGTGACACCTCAAGCAGAATTACGCATTTTAATTGCTACCGATGTCTTAAGTGAAGGACATAACTTACAAGACTGTGCAATTTTGGTAAATTGGGATTTACCTTGGGCAATTATTAGATTAATTCAAAGGGCGGGACGGGTAGATAGAATTGGACAAAATGCAGCCAAGATTCTGTGTTATTCGTTTTTACCAGCCGAGGGTGTGGAACGGATTATTAATTTACGGGGAAGACTCCGCCAGAGGTTACAAGAAAATGCGGAAGTTGTGGGAACTGATGAAGCATTTTTTGAAGATGATGAATCTCAAGTAATTCTAGATTTATATAACGAAAAATCGGGGATTTTAGATGGCGAAGAAGATACAGAAGTAGATTTAACATCTGAAGCATTTCAAATTTGGAAAAAAGCTACAGATAATCATCCGGAATTAAAGAAAATCATTACCGAAATGCCAAATGTAGTTTATTCTACTCGTGAACATCTTCCCCAGCCTGTGCAACCTGAAGGTGTATTGTTATATATGAAAACGGCTGATGGTCATGATTCTTTAATTTATGTTGACAAAGAAGGTAATAGTGTTACTCAGTCACAATTAGCTGTGTTAAAAATGGCAGCTTGTGAAGCTTCTACTCCAGCGATTCCGAGGAATAAACAGCATCACAAGTTAGTTAACAAAGGTGCGGAATTAATTGTGGAAGAAGAGAAAAACTTCGGTGGTCAATTAGGGCGACCTTCTGGGGCGAGGTTCCGTACTTATGAACGGTTGAAAAAGTATGTGCAAGATATGAAAGGGACTTTATTTGTCACTGAGGAATTATTGAAAGCTACTGATGAAATTTACCGTTATCCATTGAGACAATCAGCACTTGATTCTCTCAACCGTCAGTTAAGAAGTGGTGTAAGTAATCAACAATTGGCGGAGTTAGTTGTGGCTATGCGGATGGATGACAGATTGTGTATTGTCAGTGAAGAATTGGAGAAACGGGAACCACAGATTGTTTGTTCTTTGGGGTTATTTCAGCCGTGATGCGTCACAATCAAGAAGGAAAGAATTAAAAAAGTGCCAAAAAGTGCCAAAAAGTGTAATATGAAACAGCCCATTACACAACAATTGTACGAGCAAGATTTTTGCTTATGGTTAGAACATACAGCACAAAATCTCCGTTCTAAAAACTTTGGTGAAATTGAACTTGAGGCGCTAGTAGAGGAAATCGAAGCCTTGGGACGGTCAGAAAAACAGGAATTAGAAAATCGCTTAGATGTCTTACTTGCTCATTTAGTTAAGCGTATATATATTGATAGTGCTTATGATAATCGAGGATGGGAATTAACGATACAAGAACAGCGCAAAGGATTACGGCGACTGTTGAAAAAATCTCCTAGCCTCAAGAATTATTTTGCTGAAGTTTTTGATGAAGTATGGCAAGATGCTTTGTCACAGGTGCAGTTAGAATACCGAAAAGTTTCATTTCCTGATACTTGGGAGTTTGCTTGTGATGTAGATAGTCTACTTTCTACAACTTTTTGGGACACGTCTTCATCCTCTTAATTATACAGCTATAAGTAGAACGACTTGAAAAAACCAAACTATAAAAAAAATTGCATTTGTTTCGTAGTAAGGGCTTCAGCCCTTATTTGAGGACTAAAGTCCTCACTACAAACCTTTAATTATTTACACCATTCTACTTATACGAATATTTACTAGTATTATTTACCACATCCTGATATTGATTGGCTCAAAAGCGCGTACATCTGCTGAACTCAAAATCATGCTCAAGATTTATAACTTATAAAGCATGGTAAAAAATATAACTTCGTCTTTAAGACTGTTCTAAATCTGCATTGTTAGATTTTATCTTGACTTCACCTTTCTCTAGGAACGGCAAATTTACCATGCTCATTTTTTCTGCTAGGTAAATTATGTCATTAAACTTTCAACGCACACGCGATTTACTGAATAAATTTCGATTCAATGATTTATTTGTTGAAGAATTAGGCTGGTCACAACCTGCTAAAAGTAAAGCTATTACTATAGAAGTTGCAGAACAAATATTTCAATATCAATGTATTGCGGAAATTTCTGGGGTGGCGGTGTTTGAGGTGACAGCCGCAGATGGAATAATTCCAGAGGCGAAAGTTCGCAATGCGATTCATAAGGAAATTACGAGTTTAATCGCGGAAAATCTGCTGATTTTTATTGACAAGCAACGCACCCGTAGTCTGTGGTATTGGGTGAAACGAGAAGATAAGAAAACTTTTATTCGTGACCATTTATATGTTAAGGGTCAACCGGGAGATTTATTTTTAAGTAAGCTTGGTTCTTTAGTTATTGATATTACTGAATTAGAAGATGATAATTTATCAGTTGTAGAAATTGCTTATAGGCTACAAAATGCTTTTGATGTTGAACCTGTTACGAAGAAGTTTTATAAGGAGTTTCAAGAACAGCATCAGCAGTTTTTACAGTATGTTCAAGGGATTAATAATGAAACTGATAGACGTTGGTATACTTCGGTAATTCTCAATCGTCTGATGTTTGTCTATTTTCTACAACGTAAGCGTTTTATTGATAATGGTGATTTAGAATATTTACCGAATAAGCTGAAGCAAATGCAGCAACGCGGTGAAAATCTGTTTTATCAAGAGTTTCTCAATGCTTTATTTTTTGAAAGTTTTGCCAAACCAGAAAATGAGCGCGATCGCACTGTTCAGGCATTGGTAGGTAATGTAAAATATCTCAATGGAGGATTATTTCTTAAACATCGCATTGAGCAAGAATATAATATTAGTATTGCGGATGAGGCGTTTGTCAAGGTTTTAGATTTATTTAAACGCTATTCTTGGAATTTGGATGATACCCCAGAGGGTAAGGACGACGAAATAAACCCGGATGTGTTAGGTTATATTTTTGAAAAATACATTAATCAAAAGGCATTTGGTGCTTATTATACCAGACCACAAATTACAGAATATCTATGCGATCGCACTATCCACAAGCTAATCGTAGACAGGGTTAACGCTGCTTTATCGGATGGTTATCAACAGTTTACAGATATCAATGATTTGATTATTAAACTAGATACCAATGTCTGTCGGTTGCTGATTGAAGATATTCTGCCAAATTTATCAATTCTTGACCCGGCTTGTGGTTCTGGTGCATTTTTAGTTGCAGCTATGAAGACTTTAATTCATGTCTACAGTGCTGTAATTGGCATGATTGAATTAATGGATGATGCACATCTCAAAAAATGGCTGCATGAATTTAAACAATCTCGGCAATCTTTATCTTATTACATTAAAAAGCGCATTGTCACTGATAATCTCTATGGTGTGGATATCATGGAGGAAGCAACAGAAATTGCTAAGTTACGTTTATTTTTAGCTTTGGTTTCTGCGGCTGATAAAGTTGATGAATTAGAACCCCTACCGAATATTGATTTTAATATCATGGCGGGTAATTCTCTCATTGGGTTAATGGGGATAGATGCAACAGCTTTTGATACTGTGGGTAAAAGTAAGCAAGGTAATCTGTTACAAGCGTTAGCGGCTAGTAATTATCAGCAAGTTTTAGAAGATAAAAATCAATCAATCGCACTTTATAAGAAACACGCCTTTATCCCTGGTGAAGAAAAACTGGCTGATGGTGAGGTGGGAACTCATCAAGATACGCGATTATTGAATTTACGTAAACATATTGACAATCTCAATCAAGAATCTCAAGGAAAGTTAAATGTTTTGCTGTTGAATGAGTTTAGTCAACGTCTCGGTATTAAGTATGAGGAGGTGCAGTTAACTGGTAAGCCTCAGAAGCGGTTATTAAATATTGATGATATTGCTAAGTTAAAGCCGTTTCACTGGGGTTATCATTTTGACAAGGTTTTACAACGCGGTGGGTTTGATGCAATTATTACTAACCCGCCTTGGGAAGTATTTCAAACTGATGAAAAAGAGTTTTTTCAAAAATATAATAGTTTAATAAAAAAGAAAAAATTGGATATAAAATCTTGGGAAAAACAACGAAAAGAATTATTAAAAGATTCAGAAATTCAGGCTGCTTGGCTAGAATATTGTAGTAGTTACCCACATCTAAGCGCATATTTTAAGAAATCCAAGCAGTATTTTAACCAACGTTCAGAAGTAAATGGTAAAAGTGTAGCGCGGAAAATTAATCTTTACTTTTTGTTTGTAGAACAGTGTTTTAATCTTCTCCGTTCTGGTGGTGAATGCGGAATAGTAGTTCCTAGTGGCATATATACTGATTTAGGAACTAAGCAGTTACGGGAGATGTTGTTTACTCAAACTCAAGTTACTGGTTTATTTTGTTTTGAAAATCGCAAAGAAATATTTGAAGGTGTTCACCGTAGTTTTAAATTTGTTGTCTTGACTTTTATTAAGGGTGGTACAACAACAAATTTTCCATCTGCTTTTATGCGTCTTGATGTTCGGGAATTAGCAAATTTTCCTAATGAAGAAAGTTTGCATATTGATGTAGAGAATGTACGAAGATTTTCACCTAATTCTCTATCAGTGATGGAATTAAAGAATGAAATCGAAATCCAAATTTCTGAAAAAATGCTTCAATTTCAGTTGTTATTAGAAACAATGAATGAGAAGTGGAATATAGTATTTAGACAAGAGTTGAATATGACTAGTGATAGCTACCTATTTAAGCAGCAGCCAGGTAAAGACAGAATACCACTTTATGAAGGAAAGATGATTCATCAATTTACTCATCAGTTTGCTGAACCTAGATATTGGGTTGATGAAAAGGAAGGAAGACAATCTATATTAGGACGAAATGGAATTGATAAAGGTCAAAAATTAGATTATCAAGGTTATCGTTTAGGGTTTCGAGATGTAGCGCGAAATACAGATGTTCGTACAATGATTGCAAGTTTAGTCCCGCCTCATTTCTTTGCTGGAAACACACTTATTTTATCTCAAGCATTTAAAAACTATGATGAATTATTATTTATTAACGCTGTCCTAAATAGCTTTGCTTGTGATTTCGTAATTCGTCAGAAAGTGACAGCACATTGTAATATGTTTTATGTTTACTCACTACCTGTTCCCCGCTTAACATCAGGCGATAAATACTTCTCAGAAATTGTAGAACGTGCTGCTAAACTTATCTGCACAACTCCAGAATTTGACGAACTGGCGCAAGAAGTCGGTCTTGGTTCCCACAAAAACGGCGTGACTGATGAAACAGAACGCGCTCAAATTCGAGCCGAACTTGATGGGATGATAGCTCATCTTTACGGCTTAACTAAAGAGGAATTTGCTTATATTTTGACTACGTTTCCTCTGGTGTCTGATGCGGTAAAAGAAGCAGCATTAAACGCTTATAATTCGTAATTCGTAATTCGTAATTCGTAATTCGTAAATATAATAAGCCCTGGCGATTGAAATCGCGGCTATACAAACAAAGTCCGCCTACGCGGACTAATAGTAAATCAGGGTTTTTCAACCCGCGCAGGCGGGTTTGGTCTGTGTAGATGCGATTTTAATCGCCCGGTACTTTGCTACGCAAAACGCCTTCTCCACTCAACAAAGCAATCCCCAACGTAACAACAACAATCCCCAAAATCTGCATTACATTTACAGTTTCGCTAATTGTAGCCCAAGCTATTAGTGCCGTTAAAGCTGGACTACTTGCACCGATAATAGAAGCCTTAGTTGCGCCAATCATGCGGATTCCTACATTATTGCAAGTGTGTCCGATAAAACTGATTAAACCAGAAAGAATACTGCCAATCCACAAGGGAGTCCAATTCAGTTGAGTACTGGGAAGTGGCCAGAATATTAAGCTAATACCGGCAAGTAATAGGGTACAAGTAAAACTAATCCAGGTAAAGGGAACTGGATGTAAATTTGCTAAACATTTTTGGGCAAAAACCTTATAGAAGGCGTACACAACCCCAGAACCAACACTGGCGACAATACCAGTAGTCAGAGTATCACTACTATAGTTACCAGAAGATTGGGGAATGGTCAAAACTCCACCCCCCAGAATAATTACCATCACCAGCCAACGAAAAAGTGTAGGACGTTCGCCAAAAAATCTCCAAGCCAGCAGCGCCGTAAAAACGGGATAAGTGAAAAAGAGAGTCATAGCAATCCCGGTGGGAATCAAGCCAATACCAATGTAGAGTGCGGCAATATACACAAACATCAGTACCCCACAGACCAATGCTTGGATAAGAACATCCCAACTTTCTCGCCGGAACAACTGACGAAATTCCTTCCCAGCTGATGGATATAACTTAAATGCCAAAGATGCCATCAGTGGAACTACCAACAGCATTCGCATAAACATCAGCAAGAATGAACTCTGTAAATCCGGTTTAACGTATCCACCAAGTAAAAATAAACCCAGCACGAGATGTTCGGAAAACAAAACTCGCACAATAACATTGTGAAACGTCAATACAAAAGCAGATAGTAAAACCGTCAGAATGCCCAACTCGCTAAAAAGGTTTCTTGAGACCTGAATATATTGCAGGACTTACGTAACCAACTACGTATTTTAGTTATTGCGACTGTAGAGAAGCAATCTCAAAGCCTTGATTTTCGTAGCGAGTGCGTAAGTCCTATATTGCTTTCACCACTTTCATTGTAAAAACTCAGCTTACCTCTTGCTTGAAAAATCACCTTCTTGTCATCACCATATTCTTGACCGAGATTATGGTGAATATCTTGCTATTTGATTTAGTTATCTGTAATATCTATGACTAACCAAAAAAAACACTATAACTTGGTCGATTAGCTGTAGATTAAAATAAGGAGCCTAGAATCAGGATGCGGCTGGATAAATGGAATCGATGGAAACCCATGTCTTTAAAAAGTTTTATTTCACTGTTTTTGGTAGCAGTCAGCTTGACTGTAATGACTGCATCTTGCGCTCCTGGTAATGGTGGGGGCGCTTCTGGAAGCAAAGAACTTACCCTAGTCAGCTATGCTGTCACCCGCGCCGCCTATGAAAATATCATTCCCCTATTTACCAAACAGTGGCAAGAAAAAACCGGAGAAACCGTTACCTTTGCCCAAAGCTATGGCGGCTCAGGCTCCCAAACCCGTGCGGTAATTGACGGCTTAGACGCAGACATAGTAGCCCTAGCACTCTCAGCAGACACCTTGCAAATCCAAGAAGCCGGACTGATTCAGCCGGGGTGGGAGAAAAAGACACCCAATGGTGACGGCATTGTCCACCGCTCTGTAGGTGTGATAGTTACCCGTGCTGGAAACCCCAAAAATATTCAAGACTGGGATGACTTAGCCCGTGATGATGTCAGTGTAATCACCGCTAACCCGAAAACCTCTGGTGGCGCTCGTTGGAACTACATGGCCTTGTGGGGAAAGATAACCAAAACAGGTGGTACTGAAGCCCAAGCCAAGGAATTTGTGACTAAAGTCTACGCCAATGTACCAGTGCTACCGAGAGATGCCCGTGAAGCCACTGACGCATTCTTTGTCCAAAATCAGGGAGATGCCCTCATTAACTATGAAAACGAAGTAATCTTAGCTAAACAGCAGGGACAGGACTTACCCTACGTAGTTCCCGATGTGAATATTTCCATCGATAATCCCATTGCCATAGTCGATAGTTATGTTGATAAGCGAGGTAACCGCGAGGTAGCAGAAGCCTTTGTCCAGTTTCTCTTCACCCCTGAAGCCCAGCGCGAATTTGCCAAAGTGGGCTTCCGACCGGTAGTACCAGAAGTAGCCACGGAATTTGCCGATAAATATCCCAAAATCTCTACCCTGTTCACTATCGAAGATTTTGGCGGATGGAATCAAGTTAGTCCCAAATTCTTTGCCGACGGCGCAATCTTTGACGACATCCAGGCTAGTATTGGCCGACGCTAGCGTCTCACTCATATCCACTAAAATCATCAAACAGATGTAAACCATGAAAGCCTTGCTGAATCTAAGTTGTTAAATTGCGAATTGCGTAAAGCCCTAACGGGCATGGCTGCGCTTAGCGCGTTAGCGTGCCGTAGGCTCTATTGCGAATTGCGAATTGCGAATTGCGAATTGCGAATTGCGAATTGCGAATTGGTATTACCCATGACAGTTTCCAACACCCAGTCCACTTTCACCCCTGCGCCCAAAAATTGGCTCAAGCACTTTTCTTTACCGTGGGGGGTTACCCTTACCTATATATCCATCGTCCTCTTGCTGCCTGTAGCTGCCTTGATTCTTCGGGCTACAACTCTTGCACCAGCAGATTTTTGGCGACTGGCCACTACCCCCGTTGCCCTGTCAGCCTACAGCATCACTTTTGGCACCGCCTTATTTGCAGCCGCTATTAACTGTGTGGCTGGTACTGCTACAGCTTGGGTGCTGGTACGCTATGACTTTCCTTTCAAGCGAGTTTTAGATGCAGTAATTGACCTGCCCTTTGCCCTACCCACGGCGGTTGCAGGTATCACCCTGGCCACAGTTTACAGTGAGCAAGGCTGGATTGGCTCGCTGCTTGCACCTTTTGGTATTAGGGTTTCCTTCACTCAGTTAGGGGTGGCGGTAGCGATGGTATTTATTTCCGTCCCCTTCGTTGTTCGCACTGTACAGCCAGTGCTGCAAGAACTTGATTTAAATATCGAAGAAGCTGCCTGGTCTTTAGGGGCTTCCCGGTGGGTAACTTTTTGGCGGGTGATCTTACCGCCACTTATACCAGCTATCCTAACAGGTACAACCCAAGCTTTTGCTAGGGCTGTGGGGGAATATGGCTCTGTAGTCTTGATTGCCGCTAACGTTCCCTTTCAAGATTTAATTGCCCCCATCTTGGTATTCCAGCGCCTGGAACAAAACGACATCGCTGGGGCTACAGCTATTGGCACAGTGCTGCTGCTAATTTCCCTATTGCTGCTGCTGGCAGTGAATTTATTGCAAACTTGGAGGCAACGCTATGGTGCTTGATGTCAAATCTAATCAGTCTTTCCCATCTGGTGGGATAAAGCCCAAGCAGGGCGGAGATTGGGGCAAAACTGTTTTAATTGGGGCAGTGGTGGCTTATTTTGCCCTGATATTGCTGCTTCCCACCCTTTATGTCTTCATTGGAGCCTTTAGCCGGGGTATTGGCCCGTTTTTCGCCACTCTTACCAGCCGTGATTTTATTCAAGCCCTTCGTTTGACGGCATTAGCGGTAGCAGTAGCAGTACCGTTTAACATCGTCTTTGGTCTATGTGCCGCCTGGGTTATTGCCCGCCGTCGATTTCCTGGACGCACTTTGTTACTAAGTATTATTGACTTGCCTTTTTCCATTTCACCCATTGTGGCAGGTTTAATGCTGGTTTCCCTATATGGACGTAATGGGTTACTTGGCCCCTTGCTACAATCCTTAGATATCAGGATTATCTTTGCGTTCCCCGGCATTGCCTTAGCAACTATGTTGGGGGGAATGCCCTTTGTGGCCCGGGAAGTGATTCCAGTATTAGAAGAAGTCGGTACTCAAGAAGAAGAAGCTGCTAAAACTTTGGGTGCTAACGAATGGCAAACTTTCTGGCGAGTGACATTACCTTCTATTCGCTGGGCATTGTTGTATGGCACTATTCTCACCACTGCTCGCGCCATGGGAGAGTATGGTGCTATTGCTGTTGTCTCTAGTAATTTAATTGGCCGTACCCAGACCCTCACCCTATATGTAGAAGGGGCTTATCGTAATTACGATTCCCAAAGTGCCTTTACAGCTTCAGTAGTGTTAGCTGGATTGGCAGCTTTTACACTAGTGATTAAAGAGTTGTTTGAGCGCCGCATCCGGATCAAAAACGAAGGGGAAAGTTAGTACCGCAAGGACGGAAGTCAGCTATTGAACTTTGCGAAAGGGTATCCATATTTACCTCTTGCTGTACTAGGAGCTAGTTCTACCAATTCTCTATTCCTTTCTATGCAATGTCAAAAATTGCACCTATCTACTGACTAATACTAATTAAATAAAGCGATCGCACTCATAGCTGACTTGTCAGTTCGCCGGTTGAGACAACTGTTAGTCAAAACTCCAGTTATCATGGAGATAAAATTATCAATCAGGAGTTTTAACCATGAAACAAACAACTCTTCCTATTAATTTATCTCAAGAAGAAATTAAAGAATTTTGTCAACGTCACTCGATCCGCAAGTTGTCTTTATTTGGTTCAGTATTAAGAGATGATTTTACAAGAGAAAGTGATGTTGATGTTTTAGTAGAATTTGAAGCGGGAAAAACTCCGGGTTTAGCTATTATTACAATGGAAGATGAGTTATCAAATATAATAAATCGCCGGATAGATTTAAGAACAGTAGCAGATTTAAGCCGTTATTTTCGCGGGCAAGTCTTAGCAGAAGCAATGGTTATTTATGAGCAAAATTGATGATTCAACTCGGCTAAAACACATCAGAGATTCGGCAAAAGAGGCGTTATATTTTGTGAATAATCGCACTAGAGAAGATTTAGATCATGAGAGGATGCTATCTTTAGCTTTAGTAAGATTAATTGAAATCATGGGTGAAGCAGCTAATCATGTTTCTGAACCTTGCAAAGCTAAATATTTAAAAATACCTTGGCGCCAAATTATCGGCATGAGAAATCGTATTATTCATGCTTATTTTGATGTAGATTTAGATATTGTCTGGCAAGTAATCACTCAAGATTTAGGTTCACTTTTAATTGAGGTTGAAAAGGCAATTAAAGATTTAGAAACATGAATTATAGGAATAGGGAACATATTACTACTGTAATTGCCTAGACCATCTAATTATTTCTTCAATTTATTTAATCTTCGTTAGCAACTGTTTTCTAGTTGCGACTATTTAGAAAATCTCGAGAACGCAACATCGAAAAAGAATTATTGACAGGCTTAGTTTCTTCAACTGTATATACTTTTGAGGTTTTGTCCTTAATCCAGTTTCATATTTAGGACTTACTCACTCGCTACGAAAATCAAGGCTTTGAGATTGCTACTCTGCGAGAAGCCGCTCCGCGTCTACCCTACGGTCGCAATGACGAAAATACGTGGTTGGTTACGTAAGTCATGATATTATCGAAACTCCTAATTTATTCTCTAGTAATTAATTAAAACCCTAGTTATTCATAGAGGATATTTTTACTGTCAGGATTTTGCTAACTGTTTTGAAGAATGCTACCTTTTTTTGATACTATAGTATCTCTGACTCGTTAGATAACGATTTACGTATGAGCAAAGGTACCCTGTTTGATAAAGTTTGGGACTTACACACTGTTGGGACACTGCCTTCAGGACTAACGCAACTATTTATTGGACTGCACCTGATTCATGAAGTCACCAGTCCCCAAGCCTTTGCTATGTTACGTGAGCGAGGTCTTAAGGTACTGTTTCCAGAACGCACTGTAGCTACAGTTGATCATATTGTGCCTACAGAAAACCAAGCACGGCCATTTACCGACAGCTTGGCAGAAGATATGATTCAAGCGCTGGAGCAAAACTGTCAAGCAAATAATATTACCTTTTATAATATCGGTTCTGGTAGTCAAGGAATAGTCCACGTCATCGCCCCAGAACAAGGACTGACACAGCCAGGAATGACCATCGCCTGTGGAGATAGCCACACATCTAGTCATGGGGCCTTCGGTGCGATCGCCTTTGGTATTGGTACTAGTCAAGTCCGGGACGTTCTCGCTTCTCAAACCTTGGCTTTATCTAAATTAAAAGTCCGCAAAATCGAAGTCAACGGGACTTTGAACCCTGGTGTTTACGCCAAAGATGTGATTTTGCATATCATCCGCACATTGGGTGTCAAAGGTGGCGTAGGTTATGCCTATGAATACGCAGGTACAACCTTTGAACAAATGAACATGGAAGAACGGATGACCGTTTGCAATATGGCCATAGAAGGCGGTGCAAGATGCGGTTACGTCAACCCAGATCAAGTAACTTATGATTACCTCAAAGGTAGAGACTTCGCCCCCAAAGATGCAGATTGGGAAAAAGCCGTGGCTTGGTGGGAATCCATCAAGAGTGATGCTGATGCAGAATATGATGATATTGTAGTATTTGATGCGGCTGATATTCCCCCCACAGTCACCTGGGGAATTACCCCCGGTCAAGGTATTGGTATTGACCAGTTTGTACCCCAGCCTGAAGAACTTCTGGAAGAAGACCGCTTTGTGGCCGAAGAAGCTTACAAATACATGGATTTGTTTCCTGGTCAACCCATAAAAGGCACGAAAATTGATGTCTGCTTTATTGGTAGCTGCACCAACGGCAGAATTAGTGATTTGCGCGAAGCTGCGAAAATTGCCCAAGGTCGCCACGTCGCCGAGGGAGTCAAAGCCTTTGTTGTCCCTGGTTCTGAACGTGTTAAACAAGACGCCGAAGCCGAAGGACTAGACAAAATATTCCAAGAAGCCGGATTTGAGTGGCGTGAACCAGGGTGTTCGATGTGTTTAGCGATGAACCCCGATAAACTCCAGGGAAGACAAATCAGTGCTTCTTCCTCCAACCGCAACTTTAAAGGAAGACAAGGTTCATCCTCTGGACGCACCTTATTAATGAGTCCGGCCATGGTAGCCACAGCAGCTATTAAAGGCGAAGTAGCAGACGTGCGCGAATTGCTGTAATTTGTTCTTTCTTCGTGTCCTCTGCGTCCTTTGCGGTTAATTTTTCATAATTTTGCCCCAATCACAAAGCAATCATTACAGTAAAAACTTAAATCTATGGACAGCAAGGTTAAAACAATTTCCGGACGCGGTATACCTTTAGTGGGCAATGATATAGATACCGATCGCATCATTCCCGCACGATATTTAAAAGCAATTACCTTTGATGGTTTAGGCGAAGGCGCATTTATCGATGACCGCAAAGCCTTAAATGGTGAACATCCCTTTGACCAACCCCAGTATCAAGAAGCCAACATCTTAATAGTTAACCGTAACTTTGGTTGTGGTTCATCACGGGAACATGCACCCCAGGCGATCGCTAAATGGGGAATCCAAGCTTTAATCGGTGAAAGCTTTGCGGAAATCTTTTTTGGTAACTGTGTCGCAATGGGTATACCTTGTCTCACAGGCGATGCAGCCACGGTTAAACAACTGCAATCACTTGTAGCCGCCAATCCCCAAGCTAACGTGACTATCAATCTAGAAACGCTGCAAGTGCAAGTTGATAATTATACTGCCGCAGTTACCATGAATGAAGGCACAAGAAGCACATTCATTGCTGGGACTTGGGATGCTTGCGGTCAGTTAGTAGCTAATGCTGACCAAGTTCGGGCGACAGCTGCTAAATTACCTTATGTGTGTTGGGCCAGTTAGCTTTTTTTTGAATAAAAAACTGCTCCTGTGAGAATCTTAAACAAGAGCGGTTTTTTTAATATAAAAAATAATAATTATTCAATATGTGATTAATAACCTACAATCGCAGGTGGTGTTGTGTCCGTTGAATTGGATATTGCAGATACTGGTGCAAGTTGATTAGTTGTAGGATTATATTGATATTGACCTGCGGGAATTGCACCATTGGGAGTAATGCAAACTGTGTCATTACCCAAACCGTAAATAAATACAAGTTCTGGTTTACAACCTACTCTTGTCCATCCCCATTTAGATAATTTTTCTACTACGGCATTATCACCATGAGCAATTTGCGGGGCAGTATCAAAACTTGTATTTGTGTCACTATAAATCTCTCCATTAGATTCAAAATTCTGGCTAGAAGTTTCAGGATTGTTTGATTGATTTTGTTGACTATTTCTGTGTTGAATATCTGTCTTAATTACGTCGCCGACTGTTTGAATCAGTGTATTCCATACTGATGAAGAATCAGATTTTTGCTCTTGTTCATAATTATTATCTTCAATAATTGCGCCTTCTGAATCAATTTCTTCTGGTGTTTCTGTTTCAGTTAATGGTAATCCAAGCTGCAATTTTTGAATACCTGGAATATTAGGTAAGGAATTTTTTAAAACATTATTTATGCGAAATTGAGCATTAGCAGTTTCAACTCCCACACAAGTTACAATAGATGTTGGTAATGCAAGTCCTAAAACTATGCCAGCGGTAAATTTTTTCCAGTTCATCTTCAATCTCCTTTGGGGTTTTCAACCTTGACACTGACTTATAAGATTGGCTCGTTTTTTTTATGCAGTGTCTGAAAATTGTTGAGGAACTTACTACTCTAATTGAGGGTCTGAGATTGAGCAAAAACCGTTAAAGATGGTTGACAGCGATTAGCCTGAATCTTAAATAAAAAGCTAAGAGCATTGAATACAAGGAAAATCTTAGTAAAAAAAAGACGTAAATTATATGAATAATAGTATTTATTTGTCAAGCTGATTTATACTGGGTGTATGATTCACTTGTCAGATTTTGCCAATGCAATTTCTATTGATGAAGCAAACTCAAGTGCTGATTCACCTGACAAAAGATAGTAACGGCATACAGCCACAGGCTTTACTTACATTTTGCACCTTGCTCAGAAGTGGTCTTAATAAGACACACTACTTAAATTAAAGGCTGAAAATACTGTTAATACTTACTTTCAGCCGTGCGATCGCCTAAATATTTCTGCTTTTTTAGTTTCCCCAATTAAAAGTGAGTTTTTGTATGCCTAATGGTCCTTTGAGCGAACAACCTCGTAACCAACGAGCAACTGTAATTCGTACAAGTAATGAGTTTGTTTTACTAGAATGGCTCAAAGCTAACGGTCGTTTAATCCCACGTGAACCTCAAGAACCTTCGTTTCTCAGTCAAGTAGAAGAAGTCTCTGAGATGATAGACCTGGATGATATCCCCTATGACCACGATGATGATGACTCTGATGTAGAATTAGATGACTGATGATTAATGATATTCTCCAAAGCGATTTGTAAGTCTTTTGTCAAATTGCTGGTAGCCTGACGAGATGCATGGCGATCGCCTTGAGAGTTTTTCCAGCGTTCAGTGGCAGAAATTGGTTCACCGATAATGATGCTAGCTTTTCGCAAACCTAAACGCGGTCGCCCTGGTAATGTTGTGTCTTGAATGCGAGACAGCATATCAAACATTAGTAATGCTGTTTCGGCATATTTATCAGCCGTTGGTTGTTCTTGAAGAGAATTGGCTGTGACGGCGATAAAACTTTCAACTATTCGCATATGTCGTATCCGTAAGTCTGCTTCTTGAGCAACCCAGTCTGCTAACCCATGTTTGAAGGGCGGTAAAGCGTTGATGTCTGGTATATCATCCCGGTAAATGTAATTCCAACTCGCTTCTTCTAATCGCCGACAACGGTCAATAAAGTTTCCTTGGCCTTGAATCCCAAAATATTGTTCGGTAACTTGTAAAGCTTTATCCATTAAACGATGCAATCTGGCAATTAAAACTTCATTAGCATTGGCAGATTCATCTGTATCGATGGTTTTAGGTATGTCTTGATGATAAAAGCGGCGATAAAACTCTTCCATTTCTGTAATCAGATATTCACCCAGACGACAGATACGTTGATGATATCTTTGTTCTGAGCTAGCGATCGCACCTTCATCCATTGCTTGTAAACCGCTATCTGCTTCTAATTTACTCAATAACCCATCCAACTTTGACCAAGGTGGTTCAACGTAGCGATATTGAATACCTACAGGTACAATCAAAACTTCCTCCGAACGTCCGGCTTTGTGCAAATCTTCCGCACACCAGAACCCTAGTTGAGAAACACCAGGTTCTAAAGGACTAACAATATCACTATGACCATTATTGCCTCCTTCGGGAGCCACGGCGATGGGCATTTCCGCATTAGCAAACAAATCTCTTGCTGTTTGGATAGCTTGTCTATCGAGTCGCCGTCCCCGACGAATTGGTACACCCCCAAATCTAGAAAACAACCAACCTAGCCAGTTTCCCGCCCATATAGTCATTCCTCGGTCATAGAGAAAGTGACTGTGAATAGGTTCTTGTAACTTGATACCTTGCTGACGGGCCACTTTGGGCAAAATATAAGCCAGCAAATACTGCATACAAAGGGGATCTTCCACCTCTGGATGACGAAAGGCAATTAAAAAACGAATTTTACCAGCCTGGAATTGCTGATATAGTTTGACTAAAGTTTCCACATTTTGGGCATCAATCTGGACAATACCAGCAGGTAGCCAAGGTCTGGTGCGAAACCGTAGCACAACAGGCAGCAACCACCGAAAAATTTGCAGTATAACAGGGTTAAAGTGTGGGGGCAGAAATTTTAGTGGTGGTTGGGTAGAGCGAATTGATTTAGGCAAGTTACTCTCCAAATAAAAGGGACTGGGGATAAAGCTCCTGATTTCGTGCAATATCTAATTATCCATACTAGTGAACGTAAAATGAATACACCAAAAGACGCACGACAATACGCACCAGCTACTCAGCGCAATCGTGAAGCCATTCTGGAGATACTTTTACAAGTTTTACCTGCGAGTGGTACTATTTTAGAAGTAGCAAGTGGCACTGGAGAACACTCAGTATTTTTTGCCCCACACTTAGCTCCTCGTAAATGGCTACCTTCTGATCAAAATCCGCAATTACGAGCCAGCATTACGGCTTGGGCTGAAGAATGTTCTGCTGACAATCTCTATCTACCAAGGGAACTTGATGCAAGTATGCCAGTTTGGCCAGTAGAGAAAGATGCATCACTAGATTCACCTATTGTAGCCATAGTTAACATTAATATGATTCATATTTCACCTTGGTCAGCCTGTTTGGGATTGATGGCGGGTGCGGGAAGGATTTTACCTCCTGGTGGCATCCTTTATTTATATGGGCCATACAAACAAGGTGGAGAACATACTGCACCCAGTAATGCAAGTTTTGATCAGTCCTTACAGGCACAAAATCCTGAGTGGGGTGTACGAAATTTAGAAGATGTAATTGCCGCAGCTAACAACCAAAAGTTGCAGTTACAAGCAACTTACCAAATGCCAGCAAACAACCTTTCTGTAGTATTTAAACGTTCTTAACGCTCTTCTACGACTCTGGGGAGAGAATAATCTAGGCGATTAGAAATCGCGGCTACACAAACAAAGTCCGCCTGCGCGGACTAACGTCAAAATAGGGTTTCAAATTTAATCTGACGAGAGTAATGAAAAAGCACTAATAATGGAGATTAGCAGACTCGAACTGCTGACATCCTGCTTGCAAAGCAGGCGCTCTACCAACTGAGCTAAACCCCCGTAAAATAAAAAAGGCAGGTAATTTATTTTCCCTCGTCATTGTAACTGAATATTGTGCCGTTTTCAAGACATGAAGCCAGAAAATATCCAACAAGTTGTGGCAACACTTTATAAATTTGTGAGGCTGCCCGATTTTGCCGAAAAACAAGACTCCCTGTTGTCTTTCTGCCAAGCACAAGCTGTCAAGGGGACAATTTTGTTGGCAGCAGAAGGTATTAACGGCACGATCGCAGGTTCACGCCAGGCAATTGATTCTGTTTTGGCTTTTTTGCGTTCTGACCCCCAGTTGGCAGATTTAGAACATAAAGAGTCATACACGGAAAGACAGCCATTTGAGCGCATGAAGGTGCGGTTGAAACAAGAAATTGTGACGATGGGTTTGCCAGAGGTTGACCCCAATCACCATGTGGGTACTTATGTTAGTCCCCAGGAATGGAATGATTTAATTGCTGATCCTGACGTAATTGTGATTGACACTCGTAATGATTATGAAGTGAATATCGGTACGTTTCAGAAGGCGCAGAACCCACAAACTAAATCATTTCGAGAATTTCCCGAATATGTAAGTCACAACCTCGACCCCAATCAACATAAAAAAGTCGCCTTGTTTTGTACTGGTGGTATTCGCTGTGAAAAAGCCACATCTTTCATGCTGTCCCAAGGCTTTGCCGAGGTTTATCACCTCAAAGGTGGGATTCTCAAATATTTAGAGGAAATCCCAGCAGAACAAAGTTTATGGCAAGGTGAATGTTTTGTGTTCGATGAACGGATAACTGTGGGTCATGGCTTAGAAAAAGGTAGTCATGAGTTGTGCTTTTGTTGTGGTCATCCGATTTCGGACGCAGATAAAGCATCTCCCAAGTACGAAGAGGGGATTTCTTGTGCTTACTGTTTTGATAGTTTGACTGAAGAAAAAAGAGCGCGTCAACAGGAAAAATGGAAACAGTACCAATTAATGCTTTCGCGCCAGGGTTAAACCATCAGCAATGGGTATTAAACTCAGACTAACTCGCTGGTCTTGATGTAGTTTCTCATTGAAGGCGCGAATCTTGGTGGTGCGATTGTCTTGGATTTCCGGGTCTGCAACCTTCCCTGACCAAAGGACATTATCGATGGCAATTAATCCACCTGGACGGACTAATTGTAGCGATCTCTCATAATAACCCTCATAATTACTCTTGTCGGCATCGATGAAGGCAAAGTCAAAAGAGCCTGTTTCACCTGCGGCTAGTAACTTATCTAATGTCTCCATTGCGGGGGCGATGTGCAGGTCAATTTTATCGGAAACCCCTGCTTGTTGCCAATAACGTCGAGCGATCGCCGTAAATTCTTCGCTGACATCACAAGCGACTACTTTACCTTCTGGCGGTAAGGCTAAAGCGACAACCAAGGAACTATAGCCTGTAAATACGCCTACTTCCAACGTTTTCTTAGCCCCAATTAATTGCACCAGCAATGCCATAAATTGTCCCTGTTCGGGAGCAATTTGCATCATAGCCATGGGATGCTGGGCTGTTTCTTGACGCAATTGAGCTAAAATTTCTGGTTCTCGCAAAGATACCGACAGTAAATATTCATATAGCTGTGGTTCGAGTCCTAACGTTTGATTTGTCATAAGAAATGGCAGTAGGTCAGGGAAGAACCCTATATTAAATCACACTGTTGCTCAATTCATGTGCAGTTTTGTCCCTCAAGGGTAGGAAATTCGATATTTAATGTAATAATAGATACTTGATTCTATGTATAAATCTGTATTCCACATCACAATGAAATCACTTTATTATTATTAATTGATTTTATGTCTTAAGGTTGAGTAAATTTGATTTGTCTTTCCATCTCCAGAACGATAAATTTCCTTAACTTAAATAGTTAACTTAAAAGCAGATGAACAGGATAAATCCTGACATTCCCAGAGAGTTGTGTACTTGTTTTCAGTGGTCAGATTAAGAGCGTGTGTCAGGTGTGAGGATAAATAGGTTAGTAAGTTTGGCTTACATCCGGGGTATAAAGTATCCAAACTTGCAAATTGTAAGTTGGAATTTAAAGCATAAGTTAAACCTTGGATTGAATTATCGATCCAAGGTTTGCTTTTATGAATTGATCAGTAGAGTTTGAGTCATCGATTTACAAGAAAAAAATCATTATGCCAAAAGAAACATTACAACCACCACAGCAGCAAGAATTACCAGGAAAAGAATCAGAAATGCAGCCCAAGCCTAAGGCTGATGATGAGCAGTATCAAGGCAGCGGGAAATTAAAAAATAAAGTAGCATTAATCACAGGTGGAGATAGTGGTATTGGTCGTGCTGTGGCCATAGCTTTTGCTAAAGAAGGCGCAGATGTAGCGATTATTTACCTAGCAGAACACGACGATGCTAAAGAAACAAAAGATTTGGTAGAAGAACAAGGACGTCGTGCAGTAGCTATCGCAGGTGACATTACCGATGAAAAATTTTGTCAGCACGCTGTACAGCAAACTGTAGATGAATTTGGCAAACTAGACCTTCTGATTAATAACGCGGCTGAACAACATCCCCAAGAAAACATCGAAGACATTAGTAAAGAGCAATTAGAGCGCACTTTCAGCACTAATATTTTCTCGATGTTTTATCTAACTAAAGCAGCGATGAAACATTTACACGAAGGTAGTGCCATCATTAACACTACATCGGTAACAGCTTATAAAGGTAGTCCCCAACTCCTTGATTACTCTTCAACTAAAGGTGCAATTGTCGCTTTTACGCGTTCCTTATCGCAAAATTTGGTATCCAAAGGGATTCGGGTGAATGCTGTAGCACCGGGCCCTATTTGGACACCTTTAATTCCGGCAACTTTTCCCGAAGATAAAGTGGCAAATTTTGGTAAACAAGTACCAATGCAACGAGCCGGACAACCAGAAGAAGTTGCTCCCAGCTATGTATTTTTAGCTTCTGATGACTCTTCTTATATGACTGTTCAAGTATTACATCCCAATGGTGGAACAGTCGTTAACGGCTAAATTAAATAATTGAGGATTTGAAAATCGCGCCCCTGATTAATTAGGGGCGCAGATTGTCATTCAAAAGTCAAAATAGTAGTCTATATGGTAAGCTTAGTCTTCCATATGATGGATGTTTTTATATTAAATAACTGTTAGTCTAGCTAACGACAAACCAGTAACAAATTACAACCAAGACTTATGACATCTCCAAAACCATTGCATGGCACTGAACTAGTGGATTGTGCTAGAGCAAATGCCAAGCAGGGAATTGAAACTGCTGCTTATCAATGTGGCTATGGCGATGATATTAATACTTTTGCCAGAGAACTGAGACAAGCTTGTGAAAAAATGAATTTACAAGTTAAAGAACTAAGTGAATTAATCACTGACCAGGATATGCTCCTGGAATTAGGTACTGGAGAAATTGTGGCTCCAGATACACCTTCGGAATTGTAAAAATTAAGATTTAAGATTAATGAGTTTTAAATATAAAACATATTTAACTCATAACTTACAATCTCAAAATAAACCGCGCCAAATTAAAGTAAATTAGCACACCCAGGACATCGACGGCTGTAGTAATAAATGGTGCTGACATTAATGCAGGGTCTAAGCGGAGAGCGCGGAATAAAAATGGCAGTGCTGAACCAGAGACAGAAGCAATTATAGAAATAGCTACCAAACTGCTGCCTACAGTGATTGCCACCTCTAAGTTTCCTTGCAAAAAGAATGCCCAAATTGTGGCAATACTACCTAACATTACTCCCAAAAACATCCCCGCGATCGCTTCTCTACCAATTACCTGCAAAGGCCCCAGGGCGCGGATTTCGTCGGTACTCATACCGCGAATTACTACTGTAGAAGATTGGGCCCCCACGTTCCCGCCAGTACCCGTCAACAAAGGAATAAACGCTGTCAGGATTACCACTTGTTTTAAAAGGTCTTCCTGTGACTTAATAATTATGCCAGTGAATGTATTAGTTATCAGCAAGACAAACAACCACACCACCCGTTTGCGGGCGACTTGCAGTAAACTCATCTGAAAATAATTATCACCATCAGACTGCACACCACCACCCAAGGCGTAAATATCCTCTGTGTTTTCCCGTTGCAGAATATCAATCACATCATCGACAGTGACAATACCGACTAAACGCTGTTCTCTATCCACCACAGGCACAGCCAAAAAGTCATATCTTTGAATTAATCTCGCCACTTCTTCTTGGTCTGTATCTGTGTTCACGAATACCACTTCACGGGTCATGATATCGCCAATCATTTGTTCAGGCTGAGATAATACCAATTCCCGCAATGATACAATCCCTGTCAAGCGTCTAGCGCTATCAGTAACGTAAAGGTAATAAATAATCTCACTGATGTTAGCGAGAGTACGAATCCGGTCTAATGCCTGAGATACCGTAAAATTTTCTTTGAGATAAATTAATTCTGGCGTCATGATGCGCCCAGCTGTATTAGCTTCATAGCCTAAAAGCTGGGCTGTGGCTTGACGTTCCGCCGGACTCAGTTGTTCTAGCAAGCGGTTTACAACTTTGGCAGGTAATTCATCAAATAACCGTGCGCGGTCATCCGGAGACATTTTATCTACAATGTCACGCACATCTTGACTTTTGAGTTCGGCAATTAAATGTTCTTGCACACTGTAGTCGAGATATTCATAAACCTCGATAGCCTCAGCCTTGGGAAGCAAACGGAAAACCAAAGCGTGCATTGCTTCTGGTAACCCTTCAATAGCCTCAGCAATATCCGCAGCCTGTACAGGTACGAGAATAGATTTTGCTCCCTGCAAATCTCCTGCTTCTAGCAGCATTTGCAGCTGAGTTCGCACTAAATCTCGCAATTCTCTATGTGAGACATTTTGGAGGGGTGGGTTGAAATTGTTGTCTTCAGTCAAAGTTTACTTTCCTCGGCCAATTTGAACAAGGTTGCTGCCATTAGTCTAGGGGAAAGTGGCAAGATGTTACCTCAAACTGATGATTTTTCTTTTACCTTAAGAGAATTTGGTGAGCAATCCTCAGATTTTTTTAGTCCGTGGTGTCAAAAGTGTCTGCCGATAGGTATCTTCTGCCTTCTTAATTGCTTCCGCTTGAGTGGGATAAGGATGAATCACGTGAACCTATTTTATGCACAATTACCGTTGTCACTTCCGAGATCATTTCACCTGCATGACTAGCGACAATAGTGGCACCAATAATTTCATCAGTACCCTTTTTGTGGTGAAGCTTCAAAAATCCATCGGTTTCACCATCTGCGATCGCTCGGTCTACACTGTTAAAATCAATCTTGATGGTTTCTACGTCAATGCCCAATTTCTGCGCCCAAGCTATATCTGCATTCAAAAATAGAGCGATCGCTACTCCCACCAATATTAATAAACTCTCTTTAAATAGCCTAGAATTGACCACAAATTGCTTTTTCATAATCACACAATTTAAAATGATTTATTTAGTTCGTAGTGAGGAATTTAGTCCTCATTTACCTCATTTACTTCATTTACCATAGTTTCAGCTAAAGCCTTTTGAGCAACTCTTGTCACATAAATAGTTATAGCTACAGTAGCAATCAATCCAACTATTTGCATTACCCATTGCCCAATTTGAGCTTCGGGATTAGTTGGCTGATAATCCCTATTTAGCATCGCCAAATCGCCAGCCAGAGAACCCATATAAACGTACATCACTGTACCCGGAAAAATACCCAAAGAACCTAATATATAATCTTTGAGAGAAACCTGTGTCACCCCAAAAGCATAATTTAATAAATTAAATGGAAAGATGGGACATAAACGAGTCAGTAAGACAATTTTCCAGCCCTCTTTGGCAACTGCTAAATTAATTGCTTTAAATTTAGGATGTTTGTCAATCTGTCGAGACACCCAATCACGAGATAGGTAACGTCCCACAACAAAAGCTAAAATGGCCCCGATAATTGCCGCAACTAATACATATATAGACCCCCAAAATATGCCAAACAAGCAACCACCTTTTAGGGTTAGCAAGGAACCCGGTATAAAAAGTAAAGTTGCCAAGTTGTAAATAAACATAAAACCAATAGGGCCCAAAACACCCAGATTTTGCACCCAAATGATTGCATTATGTAAAATTACTGGAATATTGACGTATTGGGCTAGGAAAATCAGGGTAATAATGAGAAAACTAATTATTAAAAATTTGAGTGTACGATTTGTTCGGGGCTTGGGCTTTTGAACCATTTAATGTACCTGAGTTTAATGTACCTGAGTTTTTCATCACTATCTGCTATTAATATACGAAGCTGATATGAGAAACAGCTGAAAATTTCTGAAGTTTTTCCCGACGAGTGACAAATGCGTTCAGGTGAAACACCAAGGAAATAAGCAGTAATTACTATCTGATTCAGTACGGTAGTTTGCAAATGTAGGTTCTGCCACCATTTACGATGGGAAGCATGAGATTTACAGACTTTGTTTGGAAGTGTCTCCTACATGACTGAAACCTGCTGATTTTGCTTCAGCAAGAGCAAAAGTTTGTGAATAATTTCTTAATTTAATTAACTGTGGATGGTTATTCCTGAGAATATACTTACTGTACGAACGTTGTAATACTTTCTACAAGTAGTAATTGAGTACTATACTAAAGGACTTAGCGGAGAATGTCTAAAAATAAGAACTTGAGTTTGATGATTGCCGCATTTATACTAATGGGATTAAGTACCGCACCAATCAATGCTCTAGAACAACGTCAATATCCAGACATCCCTATAGATGAGTTAGTTAAAGAAACAATGCAATTTGCTGCCCTTGGCACCGAACAGATGAATGTGGTATGGTATCTGCCATTAGAAATGTTTGGTGCGCCTCCTCAACCAGTACTCATAATTGCAGTTGTGAAAGCAAAAATTATATCTCCTGACAGTTATAAATTTGCTTCTGAAGCCGAAACTCAAAGAGGGTTAACAGTTACATATACTAACTCTAGTGGTAAATCTATAAATTTGGTTCCAGCATCGAAAAATTCTGATGTTGATCTGTTCATAAAGGAAATAAAACCTTTCATGTCCCAGTTTGCGGGTAAGTTTGGTGAAGGAATATGGTTTTTTACATATCAAAATGTTGATGATGCTGGTAAAAAAATCGTCTCACCATATGAGCTTGGAAAACTGAATGTTTCTTTCAATGGCAAAAGTGCTACTCCACAACCTGAATCGACAATAGAGTTCCCGCTAAATTCACTCTTTGTCCCCAGGATATGTCCTAACGGTAAACCTGCCCACATATCCTGGAAATATTGTCCGTGGGATGGTACACCACTGAGCAATACAATTAAAAATTAATTAATTCAGGTTCCAATTACCTAAATTTATTTATGGTGATTGGAATTTTGACTTTTGATTTCCAAGGTAACGGTTAGCCCGTTTAAATCCTCCTAAATTTTTCCCGACGATACCAGCTACGGAGGCGTTCAGGTGACACACCGAGAAAATAAGCAATAATAACTATTTGATTAAGTAAGGTAGTATGAAACACCCCTTTTCGCAACCATCTACGAGCAGACGTAACAACTGGAACTTGAATAATAGCAATTTTACCAGTAAGTTTTAAGCGGCGTATCAGTTCAAAGTCTTCCATAATAGGCAAATCTGGGAATTGACCTATTTCTTGAAATACTGCTTTGGTTAAAAATATTGCTTGGTCACCATAAGGCATTTGGCAAAAACGCGATCGCACGTTGACTCCCCATTCTACCCATCGCAATGCTAAATGAGGGGCATCAATCCGCAAGGTGAAGGCACCAGCCACAATCCCTGGTTGTTTTAGGGCCGTGCAAATCATCTGCTCAAATCCAGGTGGTAAGCGCGTATCTGCATGGAGAAACAACAAAATATCCCCACTTGCAGCCATAGCACCCGCATTCATTTGATTAGCACGCCCAGGGATAGATGAGATAACTTTTACACCCAATGACTCAGCTATGCTGACAGTTTCATCTTGTGAGCCACCATCTACCACAATTACTTCTACATTAGTACTCGGTTGCGTACAGGCGATAGCGGCTGCAATATTTCCCGCTTCGTTAAGAGTCGCAATAATGATGGAAATGCTCACAGATGATGTCACATGGAATTTGTACAACTTATTGTTGCATAAAGGCTATAGCAATCCTCAGTGATTTGTAAACAGCAAGAGGCTCAGATCCCCTTTTTCTTTAAGAAGTCGGAGATTTTGATGTTCGTAACGTATTTAAACAGAAGTAGTTACCAATTGTGTGCTATGGGGATTTTTGAGAAGTTTTGCTGCTTCTATTATTAACTGATTTCCGGATTGAGGCTTTTGAATATAAGTTTGAAAACCACATTTTTTAGCTTTTTCATACACTTTGTATTGAGAAATGCCAGTAAAAATGATTGTGGGAATTTCTCTTTTTTGGGGGGAAGCAAGTGTTTTGATTTTCTCTAGTAACCAATAGCCATCTTCTCCTGGCATCGTAATGTCGCTAATTAAGAGGTCTAGATGACAATGTTCAATTATCTCAACTGCTTCTAAGGCACTGGAAGCTGTCCTGATATTAATCCCATAGGAGGCAAACATCTCGGTAATTAAAAACAGAATCTTCTGATCATCATCCACTACCAGAATTGTTACTGCTTTAAAGATATCTAAGTCTATTTTCTCTGATTCCAAATGGGACTTATCACAATTATTGGATGCATTCATGTTATTCATGGATTTTATTTAAAGCTAAAATTTTTATCCCTGACAATGAGCTATTTGCTGCTAAGTATTCAATGAATGGGTGTTTGATTTCTTCAACCAATGAATTATTTCTGCCAATGTTGACTAGGTTTTCTATCATGAAAACTAATTTATCCAAGTCAATTGGTTTGAGTAAATATCCTTCAAACTCTACATCGGGAATTTGTTCAATGGTACCCGTGGTAGATGTTGAAGTCACAATAATTGGAATATGATTCCTATTGTCTGCTTCCATAGCAGTCAATTTATTAAGCAAAGCATAGACACTTTCACCTAAAAATCTTATTTCACATACCAGGATGTGAGGCACAAACCAAGTCAGAATTTCTACAGCTTCCTGTATGGAGCTAGAGGAGATGACATTGCCACTCAAGTCTTCGAGTAAAAAGGTGTACAGATCCCTACTATCGCAATCATTATCGACAATCAGTATTCGCACACCTGCGAGTATCCCAAGTTTAAAAGGACAGTTATTGATGAAGTTCATAACCAAACCTGGCATTGCAAAAATAGAATGATTTTTTTAGGGAACAATCGGGGCTGTTTCTGACTACGATTGTGGGTCAATCAAGATGATAAATCTATGCCTGTAATATGACAGAGTGTTGTTTGATTTTTGTTAAGTCTTGTTTGATTTAATCTATGAATGATTGACTACGACATAAAACGTATTCCAACCATTTTTGTAGCACCCGATCGCTTGACTTTTAAGACAATCGCTACCCCTAAATTTATCAAAACCATTCTAAGTTTTATGGAGTCAGAGTAATAGAAGCGCGCTATTGCCATTCTCGATCTTCCAGTTCTTTTTGAGACAATAGTAAGGTGGCTTCAATTTCTTGCCTGATGGCGGGTGTCACTTCACAACTACTATGCAAACAATCGAGCAGTAACTGATTGGCATCGTAGTAACTTTGTAACACTTGCTGTTGCTCAGAACTAAACTGCCAATGCAAGTTGATATTGCGATAACTAATGATTGTCGTCTTTAACTGTTCAGCCCAAACTGAATAGTTGGTTTCCCACCATATCTGAAACCGTTCTTGAGTTTGCTGAGAATTGGGAAATTGATCAGAGAGTTGTTGCAAGGATTTATGAAGTCCAGTATCCAGAACAATGCCCAGAATGTTGGATAAAGCATCTCCACAGGCGTGAGCGTGGGCAAAGTCTTGGCTATAGTCAATAGCACATTCCAGCAGTAGGTTATCTAAAGCTGCATCCAAAAACATCCCTTGGTCAAGGCTGGCGGCTAAGGTAAAGTGAGAAGCCATGCGAGGATTCCGACTCAAAGCTAGGTAAAATGCTCGCACTGTTGCACCTTTTCGTTCCGTGGGAAGAGTCCGGGATTTTTGGCTAGCCCAGGTCAAAAACTCTTGTAAATAAGGGTCTTGGGCAACCAGTGTATCAATTTGCTGTTTCATTAACTGTACTAAACCATCCGCACTCCGCAGCATGGTAGCTGTTAACAAAAATATTTCGCGCCAGTGGGGGTCGGTAATGTGACTAACCAGTCCTCCGAGAGCTTGCTCTAATGCTTGGAGGTTATGGCTGGCAACAATTTTTCTGGCTGTGAAGTATTCTTGAAATGCTAGATAGGAGAAGGAGAAAATTCCCCGCGCCCGTTCTGCTAGTAGCCCATGTTGAGCTTCAATTGCCTTGAGTGCTGCTTCGCTTTCTATTTGTAATTCATCTGCATCCATTGGTATGCTGGTCAGATTCTGAATATAGTCACCAATATATTGCTCAACGATGCGTTGCTCAAAAAAGTACTGACCCTCCTCAAATGTCGCTGCGGCAATTTGACTAAACAACTTGATTTTTTGCGGTAATAAAAATCCTCGATAGATGTCATCCCGTTCAATACCTCTAGCTTCATCCCATTTGCCCAAAAGCAGATCAAGTCCTTGTTTATAAAAGTCAGTGCGCTGGGTGGGAAATTTGTCTTGACCGTGAAACACCCAGCAGGCAAGATGCAGAAACAGCGGCGTGACTAAGAGTTGACGGAATTGCCAGTTTTCCGGTAAGTCTAATTTCTGAATAAACTCAACAGACTGTGCTTGTCCATCTTCAGTGTTTGTTTTGGTAAATGCCACAAACCATTTTTGTGCGAAGGCAATAATTTGTTCTTGGGTAAAGGGGGCAATTTCTACATCAGTAAAGCCCCGCAGTCTCAGCTTTTGAGCGGCTGTTCGACAGGTGGCTACAAACTGGTTTTTGTGATACTTGTCTGAAAATCTGCGAATTTCTTTTAAAACAGCATTGCTTTGTTGGTTAAGAATTTCATCCATCCCATCTAGCAATAATAAAACTCTGCCAGCACTAAGTAAGGTTTCAATAACTGATAACTCGGAAATTCCAGAGGCGCGAAATTCTTGGTAAATATAATTGAATAAGCTGAACTCACCCCTGGCTATAGATTCTTCCGCAAAATTCCTCAGTGAGATGAAGATAGGAACTTGGTGAGCGGCAAATTCTCCTCGGTTACACTGAATAGCCAGATGTTGTAAAAATGTGGTTTTCCCCACGCCCGGCTTGCCTAGCATCCTTAGTTTGGAGTAGGTTTCCACTGCTTGCATACCCGGTATTTGTGCCTGGGAAACTTCCCCTACACCAATGCGGTCAACTTGCATTGGAGTCAGGTTTTGCAAGTTAGAAATATCTACACTGCGGAGGCTTTCGATTTCTTCCAAAATATTGACATCAATATATATGTCATCAATACTTACGGGATGGCTGATGTCTAATAATTGCAAGATACCACACTGGTCTTGAATTTTATCTCGACGTTGCGATCGCACTTGTCGTACCAAGGCATCAATATTTAAGACAGTAGCCTGAGCAAGTTCTTCTGGTGCCAAAAATTCTGCTGGAGGATTGGAGGCAATCTCTCGCCAATCGAGTTCCAAGACTTCACATATTTGAATAAATGTCAACCGTTCAATTGGCTGTCCAGAGAAAAACCGCCAAATGGGTTGTCTAGTCTTTAAGTTAACTTCCGTCGCTAAGTTTTCTTGTGTCCAACCTTTACGGGCAAATGCTTTTTTAGCTTGTTGAATCCCGATGGATGATGCTTGGAGCGATCGCTTTACCATGAAACAAAAGTTTTGCTCCTTAAATCAATCAATCAAATTTTTGTTAATAATTTAACTTTAAACCTTTTTTTATGCTGTCTTACTTTGGCTTGGCTAAAGTTATACAAAATCCTTCAATGATATTCTCATTTGATTAAAATCAAACTAACACAAATCATCAATTTGGGTAATTAACCCTTTCAATCCCTAATGAATCCCAGCATTAGATACTTAATTACGAATAAAAGGGGAATTTTGTTAAATATATTAATTGATGTAACAAACTCAAGCATTATAAATTGATTTTATACATTTGCCATTTTTAGAATTAAAATACCCCCTTCTGCCTAGATAACCTATGGTGTACACACAAATCATCTGATCCCCCTAAATCCACGCCACTTGCTACAAGTCGGCAGATCTGCCCAACGCAGTGGCTCCTCTTATCAAGGGGGATTTTAATAAATTCCCCCCTTTTGAAGGGGGGTTAGGGGGGATCGAAACGCTGTTAGGCAGCTTGATCACACTTGTGTGTACAGCGTAGGACTAGATAACAGAAAGGGGGTAGATTGTTGGCGCGGTAGTTTAATACCCGCCTTCTTCTTCGTATTCTGGTTGTCTTTCTTTGACTTTTTTGGGAATATTCACAGGCTGTGGTGGTGTATCATCCCAAGCATCGCCTTCTACATCGTCGTAATCATCATACTCGTCAGCATAAGGCTTGCCGTAGGGCTGGGGATCATATCTGGGTGGTTCTTGATATCTATCCCTACCAGTTGCCTCACTCCAGTTGTCTTCTTCCTCTTCTTCTGCATATTGAATGGATTCGTATTGCCTGGCCCGCATTACTTCACGCCTGGGCAATTCTTCTTCCACATAGTCTTCAGTCCATTCTTCCTCTACTACGGGTTCAGGAGCGCGGACTCTGGCTCTGGGCGGTTGTAGTGGCACTCCGCTGGGTAACTGATTCGCTGGTGAAACTGTGCGAGGCGCAGAATAGCCGTATTCTTCTTCTGCATCTCGTTCCCACGGGGCTTTACCGATACCCAAGCGTTCTAGTACACCAACTGTTAACTGGTTAACTCGTTCTTCGGCTCCTTCAAATACAATCAGCCGACTGGGGCCTGTGCTGACGATTTCCTCAACGGAGAACTCGTATGTACTCAAAAATTGGTCGGGAATTTGGGGTAACCCTAAAGAAGCGATGACGATGGAATGAATTTTCCCTGTTTCGCCATCAAACCTGAAGCCGCGCACCCTGCCTAAAACTTCACCTGTTTCTGTAATTACTTCCCAGTTAATCAGGTTACTTAAGGTTTCAACTTCGATGTCTTCTATGGCATCTTCGTTGTCAACTAAAACTACATCACCAATTTGGTTGATGGTGCTGAGGTACATATAGCGTGGCAGTCCCGAAACGGAGATCAGGCTGTCTCGCAAACCAAGAGCCACAACCTCTCTTTGATCAATATCAACCCAAACTTGATTGACGACGCCTAGCCGCTTGCCGTTGTCGCGGGTAATCACCTGGGTGTTCAATATGTCGGAACGCCTAATTATCTGTTCAGAGGTCATTCTATACCGAGTCCTGATCTCGAATCCGGTTTATCTATACACTATTATTAACAAAATCTCAAGCAGATGTATTGGATGATTGTAATTTAATACCCAAAACTTGAGTGTAAGCTCCTCTTGCTTGAGTAACGCCAATGGTGCGTTCGGCTGATTCTATCATCGGACGACGCAAACTCACAACTATAAATTGCGCTTGTTGTGCCTGTTGTTTAATCATTTTAGCTAATCGTTCTACGTTTGCTCCATCTAAAAACATATCAACTTCGTCAAAGGCATAAAATGGCGAGGGACGATAACGTTGCAAGGCAAAGATAAAACTCAAGGCTGTGAGGGATTTTTCGCCCCCGGACATGGAAGCGAGACGCTGTACTGGTTTACCTTTGGGGTGGGCGACTAAATTCAAGCCACTACTAAAGGGATCTTCAGGATCTTCTAGTTGCAAATAGCCGTCACCGTCGGAAAGAGTGGCAAAAATAGATTGAAAGTTTTCATTAACTGCGTCGAAGGCTTCTTTAAATGCCAGTTGTCGCAAAGTCGTAAAGTTTTCAATGCGTAACAATAATTCGGTGCGTTCTGCTTCTAAGGTTTCTAGCTTTTGGGTGAGTTCCTGGAGGCGGTTTTGGGTGCGTTCGTATTCTTCCAATGCCAACATATTCACAGGTTCCATTGCCTGTAAGCGTTTGCTGAGGCTTCGCAGTTCTTTTTGCAATTCTTCTAAATCTACCTGGTCTGGTACATCTGGTAAAGGATTGGGTAATTCTGCCCCAGCTTCCCGAAATTGATTTTGTAATATTTCTAAATCTTCTCGCCGCTTTTGTTGGGTTTCTTGGAGTTTTTGGATTTCCCATTCCAATTGTTGTTGACGTAGAAGTTGCGATCGCACTTCTTGTTCTGTAGCGTCACGTTTTTGTTTTTCTGCGCCTAAATTCTGTTCCATTTGGCTCAAATTGGCCTTGATTTCGGCTATTTGATTGCTGAAGCTGCCTTCCTGATTGCTGAGGGAATTTAGTTGATTTTGTTGGCTTTCTTGCCCTTGCTGATATTGAATAATTCTTTGTTCAGCTTCTTGGCTGCGTTCTTGTAACCGCTGCTGCTGATTTTCCAAATTTTTTAATCTTTGCTCGGCATCCCTTAATGCGCCTTCTTTTTGTTGTAATTGTTGCTCTTGAATTTTAATGGTTGCCTGAATTTGTTGCCATTCACTAGGAGTTTGGGACGATTCCAACTCTGCTAAAGCTTGTCGCAATTGTTGCAACTCATTTTCTTGTCCTGGTAATTCCCGATCTAAAACTTCTAACCGGGATTGAGCCGTGGTGAATTTTTCACTGTTTTGGGCAAGTTGCGATCGCGTGTTTTCTAATTGCGTCGTTAAACCTTTAATATCTTTCTGCAACTGTTCTAATTGCAATTGCTGTTCCCGCCGCGCCTGTCTAGCTTCTGCGAGTCCTTGGGTATTTTGTTTGGTTCTGGCTACTAAAGAGGCGATCGCTTCTGTACAACGGTCTAAAATACGTTCAATATCCACCAAGCGACTTTTCAAACTGGCTACTTCCTGAGATTCCCCAGCTTCCCCCTTACCAAACCGCAACGACGAACGCTGGTTACTGCTACCACCAGTCATGGCCCCACTAGTTTCCAACAATTCACCGTCTAAGGTAACAATGCGATATAGCCCGATATTTTGCCGCGCCTGTTGAATATTGGTAAATACAACTGTATTGCCGAACACATAACTAAACACATCTTGATAACGGCGATCGCACTCAATTAAATTCACAGCATAGTTAACAAAGCCGTTGGCATAACGCAGCGTCGCATCTTGGGTAAACTTGGGTGCGCGAATTTTAGTTAACGGTAAAAAAGTCGCCCTACCAGCACGTTTTTGTTTGAGTAATTCAATCCCGGCTGCGGCTACACTGTCATCTTCCACCACAATATGTCCCAACCGCCCACCAGCCGCAATTTCCAAAGCTAACTGATAGCGGGGTTCCACTGTTCCTAACTGTACAACTAAACCACAAAGCCCAGGCAATCCCGATTGTAAAATCACCTTACTAGCTTGGGTTCCCTGTACCTCCTGCTGGGCTTGGGCTTGTGCTTCTAACTTATCCAACTGGCGTTGTTTTTCCCGCTGTTCCTGCAACAGACGCTTTTGAGTTTCCTGTTGTATTTGCAGTTCCTGTTCCGTCGCTGAGAGATTTTCGGCTAAATTTTGGATGGGTTCACTAGAGGCGTTAAATTCCGCTTCCACGCGACTACATTCAGCTTGCTTCTCGGCTAATTCCGGTTCTAAAGTAGCAATTAGCTGAGTTTGTTCTGTAATTAGCTGCTGTAACTGATGATTACGTTCTGTGAGTTGTGCTTGTTCCGTGCGTTGCGGTTCCAGAGTTTGCAGCAAAGATTCAATTTGGCGATTGAAAGCCGTTTGTTGCTGTACCCAAGCTTCCGAAGCCGAAGCGATGGCTGCTGCTGCTTCGCGGGAAGCATCTAAAGCTTGTTGGGCTTCATTTCTTTGTTGCTGACAATAAACAATAGATTGCCTTTCTACAACCTGCGTTTGGGCAATTTCCGTCAAAGAATGCTGATGTTGTTGAATTTCCTGCTGAGTTTGCGCCAACCGCTGCACAGTTTCTTGGATAGCCGATTGTAATTCCGTTTGTCGCCGCTGGAGTAGTTTGCGTTCCGCCTCCTGCGTCGCCAGGGTAGATTGTACCGCCAACAATTCCTCTTCACCCAAGGCCTTCACATGGGCATTGAGTTCTTCTAATTCCGCCGTTTTCTGGGCAATTTCCCCATTCAGGGTAGTCAGTTGGGTAGTTAATTCACTAAAACTGCGATCGCCTGCTTGAAGTTCCCCAATCAACTTTTCCTGTTGTGCTTGGAGCGATCGCCAAGATAAAACCGCCTCCCAAGATTGCTTAGAGAGAAATTCCGTACGCAATTTTTGATACTTTTCCGCCTTAGCCCGATCCTGAGACAAGCGATCGCGCTGTGCAGTTAATTCCGTCTCAATAATCCGACAACTATCTTCCTTCTCCTTCACCTCATCCAGAGTTTTCTTCGCTTGGATAATCTTGCGATCGTACGCCGCCACCCCAGCCAACTCATCAATAATTTCCCGACGTTCCCTAGCATTCATCGAGATAATACTAGTCACATCCCCTTGCAGCACCACATTATACCCTTCAGGATAAATCCGCAGATTACTGAGTTCCTCATGCAACTCAGTCATAGTACAAGGCGAACCATTGATATAGTAATTCGACGTATAAGTTCCCTGGTGAGTTACCCGCAACCGTCTAGTAACACTCCACTCAGTGGGGGAGTCGGGAGTAGGGAGTGGGGAGTGGGGGCTTTCTTCACTTTCCTCACTTTCCTCACTTTGCGCTTCTGCGGTTTTGCGTGAAACATCCTCCCCCGACAAATCAAAAGTCACCGTCACACTAGCCTCAATCGAAGCCCGTCCCCTAGACGTTTGGTTATTATTTACCAAATCCGGTAACCTATCCGCCCGCATTCCCTTAGAACTAGAAAGTCCCAAACAAAACAGCAAAGCATCGAGAATATTCGACTTACCCGAACCATTTGGCCCAGAAATGACAGTAAACCCCGGTAGTAGAGGGACAGCAGTAGTACCACCGAAGGATTTGAAATTTGTAAGTTCCACGCGCTTGACGTGTACCATAGGCGCTGGTTATCTGGGCTAATGGTTCATGAAGAACAAGTGTATCAATTAATGAAAGTTTCGCAATAGGGTAGGAGAAATTTAACAAACCGCTAAGACGCCAAGGACGCAGAGAAAGACATAATGGAGTTAGAACTTCTACAGGATTGTTTTTCTATGTATCAAACTGATCCGCCCCGTTCTGCCGAAGAAGTTTTACCTACTATGTATGATCTCAAGAGTGAAGATCCAGAGGAGCCTGGTTTGCCTGATCAGTTTCATTTATTACAACCTCGGTTATTAGACGAAACTTTTGCTTCTCCTAGTTATCCTAGCGACAAAATATTTACCGCTAGTGACATGAATCTTTATTATGACCCCCATCATCCCACATGGTACAAAAGACCAGATTGGTTTGTCTCTGTGGATGCTTAGTGGTGCAGAAAAGTCTTGAACCGCTTGTATACCAGGAGTCTGACTGAGA